>CAKUMG010000001.1 GCA_934667465.1 uncultured Actinoplanes sp.
AGCCAGAACGTCCGGTCGGTCACCACGTCGCAGTTCGTCAGTTCACCGGAGACCCGGTACCGCACGTCGGCATACGCCGGATGCCGGGTGATGTTGCCACCGAACAAACGACGCGTCCCGATCATCCGGGACTCCAGGAAATCGACGAGCTGGGCGCGGGTGAAACCGGCGTCCGGCAGCACGGTGATCAAGAACCCGAACCAGCTGGGGTCGCTGCCCGGCGTCGCGGCGGGCAGCAGCAGCCCCGGCACGTCCTGCAGGCCGTCGCGTAGCCGGCGCCAGTTGCGCCGCCGGGCGTCACCGAAGGCCGGTAGCTTGCGCAGCTGGCTGAGAGCCAGCGCACCCTGCAGGTCGGTCGCCTTCAGGTTGTACCCGACGTGGGAGAAGATGTACTTGTGGTCGTAGCCCTCGGGCAGAGTGCCGAGCTGGAAGGCGAAACGTTTTCGGCAGGTGTTGTCGGTGCCGGGTTCGCACCAGCAGTCCCGGCCCCAGTCGCGGTACGACTCGACCTGCCGGGCCAGCTCCAGGCTGTCGGTCAGCACGCAGCCGCCTTCGCCCGTGGTGATGTGGTGGGCGGGGTAGAAACTCACCGTCGCCAGGTCACCGAAAGTGCCGGTCATCCGGCCCCGATACGTGGAGCCGACCGCATCACAGTTGTCCTCGATCAGGAACAGGTCGTGGGCCGCCGCCAGCTCGGCCATCTCGGCGGCCGCGAACGGGTTGCCGAGCGCGTGCGCCAGCATGATCGCCCGGGTCCGCGGGCCGATGGCGCGTTCCACCAGCTCCACCGGAGCGTTGTAGGTGCCCAGTTCGATGTCGACGAAGACCGGTGTCAGCCCGTTCTGCACGATGGGGTTGACGGTGGTCGGGAAGCCGGCCGCCGTGGTGATCACCTCGTCGCCCGGCCGAAGCCGTACGTCCTCGAGTGCGGGTGAGGTCAGCGCCGAGAGTGCCAGCAGGTTGGCCGAAGATCCCGAGTTGACCAGGTGGGCCTTCCGAACACCGAGGTGACGGGCAAACTTGCTCTCGAACTGCCGTGCGCTGGGTCCCGCGGCGATCCGCAGATCGAGCGCCGCCGCCGTCAGCGCGACCCGGTCGTCCTCATCCAGGACCGCGCCGGACGACAGGATCGGGGTCACACCGGGTACGAACGGCCGCGTCTCCTGCTCACGGTGGTACTTGCGGACCGCCTCGAGGATCAGCTCTCGCGTGTCGTCCGGCATGCGTCAGTCCTCCGTCGAAGGGTTCGCGGTGACGGCCACCGGGATCCGGACATATGCGGCCGTGACCGGCGAACGCAGTCGCCGCAGCGGCGTCCCGTCCGGGCGCACCGAGCGCGGCGACGACATGACAGCGGCGACCGCCGCCGTCGCAACGGCCCGCGCGAACGGGGCGACGCAGCGGGTGTAGAGCCCGGCGTCGACGGCCAGCGCCGGCCGCACCCGGCCGTCGTCCGCCCCGACGCCCGGTTCCCGGTTAGCGGCCTCGGTCCAGAGGACGACCTCGCTGCCCGCGGCGATCACCTGCCCGGCCACCGGCACGTCGGCTCCGGCGACACGGTGCTCCACCCGCACCGGCGGGTCGTCGCGCATCGTCTGCTCGACGAGCCCCGGTATCCGCCGCGGTTCCGCGCGGACACCGGCCTGGCGACCGGGGTCGCGCAGCAGGGTGAGCAGCACGTTCGCAGTCAGCTGGGCCGCCATCTCGACTCCGGCGACGCCGGTGAGCACGCGGGCCGGCACGGCCGCCGGTTCGCACCGCCGGCCGAGGATCTCGCACGCCTCATCGACTGCCGACCTCAACGCGAGCGCCACGGGCCGCTGCGGCGGACACAGCACCGCATCCATGGCCACCGCCGCGGCCGCGGAGACCTCGGCCAGCGCGGCCCGTTGCGGCGTAGGCATTTCGATCAGCTCGGCCAGCGCCTCCGTCGCGGCCGGGCGGGCGAAGTCGCGTACCAGGTCGAAACGCTCCGGCAGGCGGGCGAGCCCGGCGCGGCACACCGCGGTCAGCCGGTCCGCGTGCCGTGCCGGCGGATCGGTACCGAACACGGGCTCCGTCCAGGCGGACAAGTCCCGGTAAGCAGCCGGTTCCAGGCACAGGAAGGCCCGGTCGAGCGACAGCAGATGACTCAGCAACGGCTGCGCCAACTCGTACGCCGACCGGCCGCCCCGCGCGACGTCGGGATACCACAGACCCAGGCGGGGATCGGCGAGCAGCTCCGCGCACCGGTCGTAGGCGGTGACCACCCAGCATCCGGCAGGGCTGAGGTAGAGGTCGCCGTGCCGGCGGGCACGGCGCACCTGCTCCGTCCGATCACCGCCACGCAGCAGCAACGCCCAGGGGTCGCGCTCGGCACCCACAGCCCCCGCGATCCACTGCCGGCCGCGGGCCGCCAGCAGGTACTCCCCGATCTGCGCATCAGTCGGTTCCGCTCGCGCTGCCGCCAGCGTCATCTCTTCTCCTCCGATGTCGCCATGCCCACCCGGACGGGGTGAGCTGCTGGTGCGCGCCGGATCACTCCGCCCGCGCGGGGTGCCAGTACGGAAGGCTGCCCTCCTCGTTGCGACCCTTCGTCACCACGGCCAGGTTGTGGTGGAAGTGCACCCCGCTGATCCAGGTATCGGTGTCGGCCGGCGGCCGGCCGCTCGACGGGCCGACCTCCTCGTGATTGAGCCCGTCGACGAGCAGCTTGAGGAAACCCATGCTGGTCCGGGCGCTCGTGAGGTTCGTGCTGCTGCCGCCGAACCGCGGCCAGTACGACGTCTGCAGGTCCTCGACCACGTAGTGGCCGCCGGGACGCAGCAGCGGGAACAGCGTCCGGAAGGTGGCGATCACATCGTCGCTGCGGTGGCTTCCGTCGTCGATGACCACGTCGGGGGCACCGGTTTCACGGACCACCGAATGCAGGAAGTCCGCGTCCGCCTGATCGCCGCACCGGGTCCGGATACGCTGCCCGGGCACCGTGACCTTGCTCTCGATGTCCACGCCGCAGACCAGCCCCCGGGGGAAGTACCGGCTCCAGGCGCGCAGCGAACCGCCACCGACCTCCGGCACCTCGAACCCGCCGATGCCGATCTCCAGCAGGACGATCGGGCTGTCACGCAGACCGCCGAGGTAGCGGTCGTAGTGCTCGGGATAGAAATGCAGGCCCCACTTGTCCGAGCCGCGGCGCAGCATGAGCTCGGCGAGCCCGGGGCGCCGTGGCGCCGAGCCGCTCAGCAGGCACTGCACCACCGGCGCGGTGTGCGGCACCTCCGACCAGGAGCTGATCGGTGTCTGATCTTGCCAGATCAGGCGACGCGTGGGGTTGTGCCGCACCGCGTCCGGGCCGTACACACCCCGCGCCAGGTCGGTGAGATCTTGTTCGACGATCACCTGGGGATCGGGCTGTGTCCGGCCCAAGTTCCCAGAGCCGTCCGGGCCGCAGCTGATCGTCCTGCTCACGACCGAGCGGTCGAAGGCGAGGTCGAACCGGACGGTGACGGGATCGCGCCCGATCAGGTCGCGCTCGTCGATCCGCTCCGACAGCTCACGCACGAGCACCGACGCCACCCGCCCGGGGCCGAGGCGCCGCACCACGGCGGTCATAGCCGGCCCGGCGGACCCGGCCGCGTCGATCAGGCACCGCAGGTCATCCCAGTCCAGGCCGTCCTGCGCCGGATCGCCTCGGTCCACGTGCCGCACCTCCCCGCCGATCGCCGATGACCACAAGCTAGTCAGCGGTGCCCGCGCCTGAGTCGCGGCTCGGTCGAGAATCGCTGGAAGCCCGGCATCGGACCGGCCTGCGTCGCGGACAGGCCCAGCGATCCTCGACCGGGTCTTGACCCGGCCCACCTAGCGTCACGGGCGGGCCCCCACCCGGGAGCCGCCGGCCACCGGTGGACCGGGCGGGGCGAACGGCCCCGGCGAACGGAGCAGACGTGCGGGTTCTCTTCACGACGGTGGCGCAGTCGACTCATCTCTACAACATGGTGCCGCTGGCCTGGGCGATGCACACGGCGGGTCACGAGGTACGGATCATGAGCAGCGACCAGCTCGCCGACCGCATCGAGGCGACCGGTCTCATCGCCCTTCCGGTGCCGGCGCCGCTGCCACCGCCGCGCCGGCTGACCTCCGACGACTTCATCTACGGTGAGCCCCGCCCGCCCGTCCTGGACTGGGAGTACATGCTCGGCAAGTTCGCGGTCTTCAGCGGCCTGATGTTCCCCTACTACGAGCCGCACCCGCTGCGCGAGCAGATCGTGCGTTTCGCCCGCACCTGGCGCCCCGACCTCGTGGTCTGGGACATGTTCAGTTTCAGCGGGGCGGCGGCAGCCGTGGCAAGCGGCGCCGCGCACGTCCGGATGCTGGTCGGCCTGGACTTCATGGGCCAGATGCGCGCCATGTTCCTGGACCGACTGCGCCGGCAGCCCGAGGAGCTGCGCGACGACCCGCTGGCCGAGCTGCTGACCACCCCGATCCCCGGCACCGATCTGGCGTTCGACGAGGAACTCGTGGTCGGCCAGTACACTATTGACCCATTGCCGAGCGCTCTGCGGTTGCCGGTGGACCTCGAGTACCTGCCCCTGCGGTACGTGCCCTACCACGGTCCGGCCCCCTGCCCGTCGTGGGTGCACGAACCGCCGCGCCGGCCACGGGTGTGCCTCACTCTCGGCCTGACTGCCCGGGAGGGCTGGGACGTCGGCGAACTCTCCGTCGAAGAGATGTTCGACGCCGTGGCCGATCTGGACGTCGAGGTCGTCGCCACGTTCAACGCCGAGCAAGCCCGGTCGGCCCGGCCGGTCCCCGCGAACGTGCGGCTGGTCGACTTCGTACCGTTGCAGGCGCTGCTGCCGTCCTGTTCGGCACTCATTCACCACGGTGGTACGGGTTCCTTCGGCACGGCGCTGGTGCACGGCGTCCCGCAGCTGATCGTCCCGCACGGCTACTGGGACACCACCCCGAAGGCGAACTTCCTCGCCGAACGCGGTGCAGGCCTGCACCTGCCGGTCGACGAGTTCTCCGCCGACGCCATGCGCGAAGCCCTCACCCACCTCGTCAAGGATTCATCCTTCCGCACCGGCGCCGCCGCGGTCCAGGCGGAGAATCAGGCCCGGCCGAGCCCCAATGATCTGGTACCGGCCCTGGAGAAGATCGCCGCCGAGCGCCGGCGCTGAGAGGAGCAGCCGTGAACGACGTCCCGCACGATCCCAGTGACTTCGACGTGCTGTCGCTGGCCCGGTCGATGATCCGGTACGACACATCGCATGACGGCGAGGGGGCCGACACCGCCCCGTTGGCGGGTTTGCTGGCCTCGGTATGGGAACACGCCGGCATACCGACCGAGATGATCGCTACGCCGAAGCCGGGCAACGTCCACTTCCTCGCCCGGATCCGGGGCGCCGGGACCGCGCCGCCGCTGCTGGTGCTGGCGCACTCCGACGTCGTCGCGGTGCACCGGGAACGCTGGCGCACCGAGCCCTTCGGTGCAGCGGTGCGCGACGGGTTCCTGTACGGCCGCGGCAGCCTGGACATGAAGGGCGCCGGCGCCGCGTTCATGAACGCACTGCTGCGCCACGTGACTGAGGGCACCGTCTTTGACCGGGACATCATCTACCTCGCCGACTGCGACGAGGAGGGCGGCTGGTACGGCACACCGTGGCTGGCCGATAACCACTGGGAGAAGGTGGCCGCCGGCGCCGTGGTGACCGAAGGCGGGTGGACCATCGCCCAGCCCGACGGCCGGAACCCCATGCTCTCCTCGATGTCCTGCCTGGACCGCGCGTTCGGCGCGGTACGGCTGACCACCGAGCACGTCGCCACCCACTCGTCACGGCCTCAGCCGGGCGGCGCGATCACCCGGCTGGCCGGGGTCGTGGAACGGGTCGGCCGCTGGCTGCCCGCCGTCACCCTGACCGACCTGAACCGCCGGTACTTCACGGCCCTGGCCGGCGCGACGTCTGACGAGCGGCTGGCCGAGGCGATCGCGTCGCTGCTGGTCGCCGACACACCCCGATCGCTCACGGCGGCCGCCGACGCGGTGGTCAAGCACAGCTCCTACCCGTGGCTGCACAACGCCATGCTGCGCGCGACGGTCGCGTTCGTGGCGCAGGACGGCGGCCGCCGGGCCAACGTCATCCCGGCCCGGGCATCGGTGCTTCTGCAGCTGCGCTTCGTACCGGGCGGACAGGCACCCCGCGAACTACTCGACGAACTGCGGGCGGTGGTCGGTGACGAAGCCACGATGGCACCCGTCGGCCCGCCGTACGAGACGCCGGAACAGACCGTGTCCCGCTGGGAGCGCGACTGGTCGCAGGCGCCCGCTTCTACCGAAACCGATGTCTTCGCCGCCTGGCAGGACGCGGCGCGGCGAACCTTCCCTGGCGTCCCCGCGGTGCCGGCCATGTTCGAGGCCGGAACGAGTGGGAAACCGTGGCGCGACCGCGGCATACCGGTGTACGGCGTCTACCCCTACCTGGTCGACCACGAGACCATGGTCCGGATGCACGGCGACGACGAAAGGGTACGCGTCGACGAGCTGCGCCGGGGAGCCGAGCTGCTGTACCGGATGTTCGCCCGCTTCAGTCTCGTGCCGGGGACGGTCCCGGGTCCAGCGCGCCCAATAGCTCGATGACTTCAGAGGCGGCGGCGACCTCGGTGAGGATGGCACGGGCGTCGACGTCGATGGGATGAGTGGAGCTCAGGAACCTGCGGGACGTCTCCGCGAAGTCGTCGCTCTCCTGCACCATCAGCAGGCAGGGCCCACCGGGGTTGGCGGCGTCGAGAAAGATCCGTTCCCGCCGGATGCCCATGCGCTCGCAGGCGTCCTGCAGTTCCGCACGCCGCAGGCCGAGGTCGTGGAACAGGGTACGGGCCCGGTCGACGGTGCCGGGCCGGAGGATGACGCGGATGCAGCGGACGGCCATGGAGAAGGCTCCTCACTCCTGGGTCGGACAAAGGGCCGGGTGGTAGTGCCTCACCAGGTCACGTCCAGCCGGTGGATGATGCGGTGCATCCCTGGGACGAAGACGGGCCCGGCACCGGCCGGACGCAGGCCGGGCAGTCGGTTGATCAGCCCGACGACCGTGTACTGCAGCAACTGGCGGGCGAGATAGCTGCCCACGCAGGAGCGCGGACCATGGCCGTACGACATATGCCGCCCGGGCCGGCGGGTGAGGTCGAGATCGTCCGGACGGTCGAAGACCGTCTCGTCCCGGTTGGCCGAGGCGAACAACACCAGGACGCGTGCCCCGGACGGAAGGTCCTTGCCGCCCAGCCGGACCGCACGGGTGGTCTGCCGGAACAGTCCCTGCAGCGGCATGTCGTAGCGGGTCAGTTCCTCCACGGCCCCGTACGCCAGATCCGGCCGGCTGCGCAGCAGGTCCAGCTGATCGGGGTGGCTCAGCAGCTGCCAGATCGCCGTACCGATCATGGCGGTCGTGGTGTTCTGGCCGGCGCCGATCAACCCCGTCAGTGACTCGACGACGGTGCGCCGGGCAGCCGCCGGAAGCGACCCGTCCGCCGGGCGCACGGTCGCCACGATGGCACTGATCAGGTCGTCCCGTGGTTCCTCGTGGCGTTGCTGGGCGTACCGGTCGAGCAGCCGCTGATAGGTCGCCACCCGGCGCGCTGCCGCCAGTTGCTCCCCGAGATCGAGACTGTCGGAGCCGGACATCAGGTACGTCAGTGAATAGCTACCGTCGACCACTATGGAAACGTCGTCCGGATCGAGACCGAGGGTCCTGGCCTTGCCGTGCACCGGCAGGGCGCGGGCCAGCCCGCTCATCAGATCACCGGGCCCCGCAGCGGCGAAGCGGCCGATCAGGTCCTCCACCACCGAGCGCAGATGCTCGGTCTGCCGGTCGACTTCGGCGCGGGAGAAGGCCAGCCGGGTCGCCACGGCGGCACGCCGGCGCGCCTCGTCCCCCGGATCGCCGTGGCCGGCGGGCAGCACCGGAGCTGCGGCGTCGATCTCGGCGCGGACCTCCGGCCGAAGCTGCTCCAACGGGCGTAGTACGGCGGCGAGCGAGTACGTGGCCGGGTCGGCCAGGACGGCACGCGCATCGCGGAAGGTGGTGACGACGTACGTGTTGAGCGCGGGTGCGAAGAACACCGGCTCCTCCCGACGAGCACGGGCATAGAACGGGTAGGGGTCCGCGCTGAGCTCGTTCGGCCGGTAGCCGTCGCCGACGGAGCCGAGGGCAGATACGGTCACGGGCGTCCTCCTTCGGTCTGTGCCGTACGGACGGCGGTACGTTCCGCAGGCCCGGCCAGTCTCACCGGGCCCGGTCGCGGCGGCCTGGACAACCGGTGGAGCGTCGGCTCCACCCGGCCTCCAGGCGGCTGCCGCAGACTGACTGCCACACCGTCGGTGAGGAGCCGGTATGACCCCGGAGTTACTGCCCGATCAGGATCTGCACCGCGCGCTGGTCGTCGTCGCCCATCCCGATGATGTGGACTTCGCGGCCGCCGGCACGGTGGCCCGGTGGACCGCGGCCGGCGCCGCGGTCGTCTATTGCGTCGTCACGGACGGCGAGGCGGGCTTCGACGACACCGCCGACGATCACGCCGCGCGCGCCTCGGTCCGCCGTGCCGAACAGATCACGGCGGGCCGGGCGGTGGGCGTGACCGACATCCGTTTCCTGGGCCGTCCGGACGGGGAGCTGACGGCCTCCCTGGACTTGCGCCGCGACATCACCCGGGTGATTCGCGAGATCCGGCCGAATCGCGTGCTCACCCACAGTCCCGAGATTGCTTGGGAGATGCCCGCGGCCAGCCACCCCGATCACCGCGCGACCGGTGAGGCCACCCTGGGGGCGGTGTATCCGGACGCCCGCAATCCGCTGGCCCATCCCGGGCTGCTGGCGAAGGAGAAACTCGTGGCATGGGCGGTACGCGAGCTGTGGGTGATGGGCGGCCCGCGCAGCAACCACCACCCCGACGTCACCGACACCTTTGCCCGCAAGGTGGCGGCGCTACGCGCCCACCGGACTCAGGTCGGTGACGCGGACACGCTGGTGGAGCGGCTCCGCCGCCGGCACGCCGACCTGGCCGACACGGTCGGCCTGCCGACGGGACGGCTGGCGGAACGGTTCCTGGTAACGGTGTACGGCTGAGCCTCCTCAGGCACGTACCGAACCCGCGAACCGGCGGACGACTTCTACCGTCGCGGCCGGGGTGGGCAGCGCAGCGATCTCGGACCGCACCGCGGCGGCCGCCGCGCGGAACCGGCCGTCGGCGAGGACCGTGGAGACTGCCGACGCCACCGCGTCGGCGTCGGCCTCGTCGGGCGACAGCGCAACCCCGGTGCCGGTGGTGGTGATCCGGTCGGCGTTCACGAACTGGTCGGCGAAGTGCGGCAACGCCACCTGCGGCAGACCGTGCACCAACGACGTCATGGTGGTTCCCGAGCCGCCGTGGTGCACTACCGCGTCACAGGCGGGCAGCACCGCGTTGAGCGGCAACCAGGCCGCGGTCCGGACCTCCGCCGGGAGCAGGTCGAGGTCCTCCAGGCGTCGCCGGTCCTCTTCGCGCATGGCCACCACCACCTCCACGTCCAGCTGGACCAGGGCCTTGAGCAGCAGGTTCATCAGCGGGGTGACCCGGCCGTACCGGGGCAGCACGGTGCCCAGGGTCAGGCACACCCGCGGGCGCTGCCGCGGCTCCCGGGTCCACGCCGGTACCGCCGCGGGTCCGTTGTAGGGCATGTACGCGAACGCGGCCGCCGGCGATGCGCCGGGTGACTGGAAGCTGGGTGGGCACACATCGAGCGTCTCCACCGGTGGAGAGGGAAGCGGTGTGCCGGTGAGCGTGCTCATCTCGGCGCGCGCCACCGCGGCGAGCTCCGGCTGTACCGCCAGACCCCACCGATGCTCGATGTAGGGCACGCCGAGCGTGCTGCCCACCACCGGCGCGGCCAGCGCCATCGACTCCGCGATCACCACGTCGGGGCCCCAGGAACGGGCCAGCTCCAGAGTCCCGGGCAGGACGAGCGCGGCCAGTTTGGCGAAGCCCCGGCCCGTGTTACGTCGGCTCTCCACGGGATCCGTCGCCTGCCGGGGCGTGCCAGAACCCGGGTCCGGCCGCATGGTTTCGATCATGTCGAGCGGTCCGCAGTTCGCGGCGGCCGGCAGGCCCGCGGTCGTCACCTCACCGGCGAAGCTCTCCGGAGCGGCGACCAGAACCTGCGCCCCCGCGGAGCGTAGCGCCCAGGCCAGCGGGACCATCGGATAGAAATGGCCCTCGGCAGGGCTGGTGACGAACAGGACCCGCATGGTGAACACCTCCGGCGTCGGGTACGACTGGTCACGCGTCGATCAATGAGGCGACCGACGGGGCGTACCGTTCCCCGGCGATCTGCTGGGCGGGGAAGCAGTGCTCCAGCACCGCCAGGTCGTCGGCGCCCAGCACGACCGATGTGGCTGCCGCATCCTCGGCGATGTGGCCCGGGTGCTTCGCGCCGACGAGCGGGACGACGTCCGGTCCGCGGTGCAGCAGCCAGCTGATCGCGAGCTGGCTGAGCGTGAGCCCCGTCCGTGCGGCCACCTCCCGGACCGGTTCCATCAGCTCCCGGTTGCGTTCCAGGTTGCCGTCGGCGAACCGGGGGAAGTTGTTGCGCCAGTCGCCCTGATCGAGGTCGGACAAGCGAGTGACCGTGCCGGTGAGCAGACCCCGGCCCAGCGGTGCGTAGGCGAGCAGCCCGCAGCCGGACGCCCGCAGCTCCGCCAGGATCCCGTCCTCCACGTGCCGCTGGCACAGCGAGTACTCCGTGGCCACAGCCACCACCGGGTGCACGGCCCGGGCCGCGCGCAGAGTACTGGCGGAGACCTCCGACAGAGCGAGATGCCGGACTTTACCCGCGGCGACCAGTTCGCCGAGGGCTCCCACCGACTCCTCGATCGGCACCTTCGGGTCGCGCCAGGCGAGGCAGTAGATGTCGAGGTGGTCGGTGCCGAGGCGCTGCAGCGACCCGTTGACCGCCTCGCGCAGGTACTCCGGGCGGCCGTCGAGCATCATGCCACCGGCCGGATCGGGACGGATACCGGTTTTGACCACCAGGGTCACCTCGTCGCGCCGGCCGGCGATCGCCCGCCCGATCAACCGCTCGCCCTCGCCGCCGCCGTAGAAGTCAGCCGTGTCGATGAGATTGATGCCGCACTTCAGCGCCTCCTCGACGGTCTCCAGGCAGAGACCTTCATCCTGTACGCCGTACCCGCCGGACATGCCCATGGTGCCGAGACCGAGTGCCGACGTCGTCAGTTCACCGAGGGACCGCGTCTCCATGATGTTCCCCTCCGGTCACCCGCGAGGCGGAGACCTACTGGCGGAGCTTTCGCCGCCATGCTCGGGGAGCCTGATCGAGGCGGCCTCGAGACTCGGTGGAGATGCCGGGCCTGTGTCCGTTCTCAAGCCGTTCTTGACGAACGGGGGTGATAGTCGGCACCGGCCCGCGGTTCCTGGTGCCTCGACACGGCGCCACGCAGTACCGGCAGGAGGGCCACCACCCGCGCGGCCCCGAGGGCCGGCTGAACAGGGAGGCCATGTGAGCACGACCGCGAAGACCCCGACCAGCAAGCCGCTGACACCGCAGCCCGTCCACGAGACGCTGATGGCGTACTGCGGGTCGAAGCTGCTGATGTCCGCCGTCGAGGTCGACATCTTCACGACCCTCGCGCAGGAACCGGCAACGGAGGCGCAGCTGCGCCGGCGGCTGAACCTGCATCCCCGGTTCGCCGGGCACTTCCTCTCGGCGCTGGTGGTGCTCGGATTCTTGGAACGCGACGGCGACGTGTACCGCAACTCCGCCCTGGCCGACCAGTTCCTGGACCGGTCACGGCCGACCAGCATCGTCGGGTTCGCCGAGATGACCAGCGACACCTTCTACCCGGCGTGGGGCCGCTTCACCAAGGCGCTGCGGACCGGGCAGGCTCAGGCGCCGCTGCCGCCGGACGATGACCAACATCTGTTCCGGGTGAACGCCACCGAGGAGCCGGACCGGGTGCGGCGGTTCATGACCGCGATGGACAGCCACAGCACCCGCATGGGCGAGGAACTGGCGAATCGTATCGACTGGAGCGGCTATCAGAGCTTCGCCGACCTCGGCGGCGCCCGCGGCAACCTCGCCGCCGTCATCGCCAAGGCGCACCCGCATCTCGAGGGCATCTGCTTCGACAGGCCCCAGTCACGGCCCTTCTTCGATGAGCACATCGGCCGGCTGGGACTGGCCGGACGGGTCACGTTCGAGTCCGGTGACTTCTTCGCCGACGAGCTGCCCGCCGTGGACGTCCTCATCTTCGGTCACGTGCTGCACGACTGGGGCCCGGAGGCGCGCCAGGGCCTGCTCACCCGCGCCTACCAGCGACTGCGACCGGGCGGCGCCCTGGTCGTCTACGACCGCATGATCGACGGCAGCCCGCTGGACCTGAACCGCCTCTACTACAGCCTGACCTTCATGCTGGCCTCGGCGGGCGGCTCGGAGTACAGCGTCGAGCAGTGCACCGGCTGGCTGCGGGAGGCCGGCTTCGAACGCACCACCACCGCGTCGGTGCTCAACGACCACACCATCGTGATCGCACACCGCTGAGCGGCTCAGGCCTCGATCCGTCACGCCCCGGGAGGCGGCATGCAGACCCACGACGTACCGGTACTCATCATCGGGGGCGGCCTGACCGGCCTGGCCGCCTCCGTGTTCCTCTCCTGGCACGGAATACCGTCGCTGCTGGTCGATCAGCATCAGGGCACCTCCAGCCACCCGAAAGCCCGGGCCATCAACCCGCGGACGACCGAGTTGCTCCGCGGTGTCGGGCTGGAGGCCGAGGTGGCGGCCCACCGCTCCCCCATCGCCGACAACACCGACCTCGTCCACGTGCGGACACTGGCCGGTGCGGAGCGAGTCCGGCTGCCCCGCCCGCAACCCGCCGAGATCGGCCGGCTCAGCCCGTGCGGATGGTCGCTGATCGACCAGAACCGTCTCGAGCCGCTCCTGAGGGAGCGGGCTGAGCAGGCCGGCGGACGGATCCGGTACGAGGTTCGCGCCGAGCGCGTCACCGTCGACGCCGACGCCGACGGGGCGACGGTGGTCCTGACCGATCGGAGGACCGGCGCCGAGGAGACGGTGCGCGCCCGCTACGTCATCGCCGCCGACGGCAACCGCAGCCGGATCGGGCAGAGTCTCGGCATCGGTCATACCGGCCCGGGAGCACTGAGCCACCTGGTGAGCTTCTTCTTCCGGGCGGACCTGACCGAGGCGTTGCGCGGCCGTCGGATCATCGCCGCGTACGTCAACAACGACCGGGTCAAGGGCACGTTCATGCCGCTGGACAACGTGCACCGGTGGGCGTTCAACGTCTCCTACTACCCGGAGAACGGCGAGCATCCGGACGATTTCACCACGGATCGCTGCCTGCAGCTGGTCCGGCTCGGCGTCGGCGACCCCGACCTGCCCGTCGAGATCGAGAGCACCGACCGGCTCCCCTGGGAAATCGCCGCCCGGTCCGCGCAGTCGATGCGGCACGGCCCGGTGTTCATCGCCGGCGATGCGGCACACGTCATGCCGCCGACCGGCGCCTTCGGCGCCAGTACCGGGATCCAGGACGCCCACAACCTGGCCTGGAAGCTCTCGTATGTGCTGCGTGGGCTCGCCGGTCCGGGGCTGCTGGACAGTTACGACGCCGAGCGTCGGCCGATCGCCGAGCTGATGGTCCGGCAGTCGATGATTCGCTTCGAGGTCCGGGAGGGACGGGCCTTCGCGGACGTGGCCGGCGAGATGCTCGACGAATTGGTCATGTCGTTCGGCTACCGCTACGCCACGGGAGCGCTCGCCGGCGCGACCGGTGGCGGGTTGCCCGAGAACCCGGCCGAGCCCACAGCCCTCCCCGGGTCCCGGGCGCCCCACGTGGAGATGGTCCGGGACGGCCGGAGCCTGTCGGTGCTGGATCTTTTCGGCCGTGATTTCGTCCTGCTCGGCGCGGCGGGAGCGGACTGGGCCCGAGCCGCCGGCGCCTCCGCTGCGGCGCGGGGGTTGCCGTTGGCCACCTATCTCGTCGGCCCCGGACACGAGCTGGGCGATCCCGGGGACCGATGGCCGGCGGCCTACCGCGCCGGACCGCAGGACGCCGTCCTGGTGCGGCCCGACGGTTTCGTCGCCTGGCGCGCCGACGGGCCGCGTGATCCCGGAGCCGTGGCGGACGCGCTCGCCGCCCTGCTGTACCGATCCGCGGAGCAGCCGTCGCTGGCCACCGCCCGGGATTGAAGCGAACCGGCTGGATCAGTCCTCGATACAGCCGAGGGCAGAGCCCCGCACACTGGGCCGGTCACCAGGCGGCCGGCGGGGCCGCCCGCGCCGAACGGTAACGGGAGGGCACTCGTGCACAGCACGCTCATCGTGGCGAGGATGACAGGCGACGACGCACCGGCGGTGGCCGACATCTTCGGCGAGTCCGATGCAACCGAACTGCCGCACTTGCTGCAGGTTACGGAACGCGCTCTGTTCCGCTTCCACGGTCTGTACTTCCATCTGATCCGCAGTGCGGCACCGCTGGATTCCCGGCTGGAGGAGATCCGCCGGCACCCCTTGTTCACCGAAGTCAACCGTCGGCTGGCCGGACATGTCACGCCGTACTCGCCGGCGTGGCGCAGCCCGAGCGACGCCATGGCAGAGCCGTTCTACCACTGGCGGGCCGACAGCCGGCCGGCCACTCACCGTCGAGACCCGGCAGAGAGGTGACCACAGTGGAACCAGTGAAGATCACCGCAACAGACGTCCCCCCGAACCGCCATCACGGAGGCGACCTGCGGGTCCTGATCAGCCCGCGAACGGTCGGCGCCGAGCGGGGCCTGTTCGGTGTGCTGACCCTTCGACGCGGCGAACGCATTCGAGAGCACTACCACCCGTATTCCGAAGAGACCTTGTACGTGGTCAGCGGTGAGGTCGAGGTGCGGCTGGACGACGAGCCGGTGATCGCAACCGCCGGTGACGCCGTGCTGATCCGGCGCGAGGTCCGGCACAGCGTGCAGGTGACCGGGCCGGACCCGGCGTTCATGGTCTTCGCGCACGCCGGGCTGGCACCCGATCCAAAGCTGGGCCACGTCGTGACAGAGCAGGAGAAGCCGCGATGACCGGCCGAACCGAGAACGCCATCGTGATCGACGCACCGCTGCGCCTTGTCTGGGACATGACCAACGACCTGCCGCAGTGGCCACAGCTGTTCAGCGAGTACGCCTCCCTGGAAATCCTGGAACGGCAGGGTGACACCGTCCGCTTCCGGCTGACCATGTACCCGGACGAGAACGGCACGGTCTGGAGCTGGGTGTCGGAGCGCACCGCCGACCCGGTGAGCCGTACCGTGCGGGCGCAGCGGGTGGAAACCGGCCCGTTCGAGTTCATGAACATCCACTGGACGTACCGCACAGTCGGTGACGGCACCGAGATGCGCTGGGTCCAAGAATTCCGGATGAAGCCCGGCGCACCGGTCGATGACGCCGGCATGACCGACCGGATCAATCGCAACACCCCGATCCAGCTGGAGCGGATCAAGGGCCTGGTCGAGCGGGCGCACGCCGCGCCGACGAATCGGCGATGACCGCCGGGAATGCCGACGACCGCGGCGTGGTCCGGGTGGTGATCTGGTGCCGTCAGCCGGCGTCCGGCCCGCAGCCGCTGCAGGCCGCGTACCACCAGGTCAGCACTCGCCTGCACGGCACTCAGGGCCTGCTCGGTAATGCGCTGCTGGAGTCGCTGCTCGATCCCGGCGGATGGCAGGTGGTCAGCGAGTGGGAAAGCTTCGCCGCCTTCCGCCATTGGGAGCAGGGGGCAGAGCACCGGGCGGCGACCGCACCCCTGCGCCCCTATCAGGACACGGCCCGGCCCCGGGTCTACGACTTGTACCGGGTCCGGGCCGCGTACTGACTGGACCGGACCGGTAGCTTCGCGCAACCACCCCTTCCACGCACACTTTCTTCGTAATGCTGCGATTACAGGCAGTTGACTGCGTGCAAACCGCACGGGTATTTTTGCCGCGTCACCCATTGATGCATTCGGATGCAGCGGGAGCTTCGCTGCCGCGGGTGCAGACCGCACGACAACTGCCCGACGCGGTGGCGACCCGAGCGGCCGGAAGACTACCGACGGCGGTAGCGCCAGTCCCAGCAACCGCCGGACCTGCGTGCATCGGCAGATCAAGCAGGTCCTGACCGGTCATGTGCACGTCCGGATGCCCGGCAAGCGACAACGACGCCGACTGAGAGGAGTCGCCGAGAGCCGCGTCCAGCGCCTGCCGAACTCCGCACGGGAGCAGTTCTCAGCCAGGCAACCATCAGCAGCAATCGCGGGAGGAACTTGTGCACTTCCAGGTACTCGGACCACTGGAAATACGGGGCGGCAAAGTTCCCATGCAATTAACAGCCGCGAAACCGCGGACTGTCCTGGCCCTGCTGCTGGCGAATGCGAATGCCACCGTACCGACGGGAGCTCTCATCGAGGAGTTATGGGAGGACGAACCGCCGGCGAGCGCCCTGACGACGCTGCAAACGTACATCTTCCAGCTGCGCAAAATGCTGAGCCGCCTCGCCCAGGACAAGGCGGAGCCGGCCCGCGCCCGGGAGATACTGATGACCCGCCCGCTGAGCTACATGTTGCGGCTCGAGCCGGGCCAGTCGGACCTGCTGCACTTCCGCCACCTGCTGCGGGAGGGCCGCGAGGCGAAGGAACAGGGACAGCTGGCGACCGCGTCGGCCCTCCTTCGCCGGGCACTCGGCCTGTGGCGCGGCGAAGCCTTCGCCGGCTTGCACCTCGGCCCGCGGCTCAAGGTCCATGCGATCGAGTTGGAGGAGGTACGGCTGACCACCCTCGAGTGGTGCGTGGAGACCGACCTCCGCCTCGGCCGGCATCGGGAACTGGTGAGCGAGCTGACCGCCTTGACAGCACAACATCCGCTGCACGAGGGACTGCACTCGCACCTCATGTCGGCACTCTGCCTCTCCGGTCGCCGCTCCGACGCGCTCGACGTCTATCAGCGCCTGCGGTCCGTGCTGATCAACGATCTCGGGCTGGAACCGTCCTGGTCCATTCAGCACACCCAGCAAGCCGTCCTACGCGCCACCTCGGACACCCCACCGGACGTGCGCTCGCTGCTCGGCGACGACGCCTCGGCCGCACGGCCGCGCGACTCGATGGCCCCGGGCCGCGTCGACGCCGCATGACCGCCCGGACACGGGAAGGAGAGCCGACATGAACGTCACCACCCACAAACACGCCATCGGGGCGGTCTTCGACCAGGCCGCCGCCGAGTTCGACCAGTCCGGCGTGCCGTTCTTCACCCCGCTCGGACGCCGGCTGGTCGAGATCGCGGCGCCCCGGCCGGGCGAGCAGGTCCTCGACGTCGGTTGCGGCCGCGGATCCTGCCTCTTCCCGGCGCGCGACCGCGTCGGGCCGCAGGGCGCGGTCACCGGCATCGACATCTCCCCCGAGATGGTCCGGCTGACCGCGGCCGAGGCACGACGGCGTGGCCTGACGAACGTGACGATCGAGCTCATGGACGGTGAACGCCCGCAGTTTCCCCGGGACAGCTTCGACGTCGTGCTCGCCGGCTTCAGCATCATGCACATGCCGCTCGCGCCCGACTCGCTGGTGCCCTATCTCACGGTGCTCAAGCCCGGCGGGCGATTCTGTTTCACCGATCTCGTCGACAACGAAGGGCTGCCACCGTTCGTACCGCCGGCCGCCTTCGCCGTGCTGGAGCCGCACTTCCCGGCCGGGCCCAATCCGAAGGAACGCGGGACTGCCGGCTGGTCCAGCACAGCGCAGGGCACGGCCGAAGCCCTCACCGCTCGTGGGTTCGAGGACGTCCACGCCCTGGAGGAGGTCTTCTCGATGGTGCTCGCCGACGGTGACCACTGGGCGGACTGGTCGATGTCGACCGGTCTGCGTGCCGCATGGGAACGCATACCGCCGACGGAATACGCGGAGGTCCGGGCAAGCGTGGCGCAGGCGGTCCAGGCAACCGCCGGTGGGCCCGGCACGGTCACGCTCCCGGTCCAGGTCCGCTACGTGACGGCCCGCCGGCCGGACTGAGGCCCCGATTCCGGGGCCGGTGCATCCCATGACCGTGGGCACCGGCCCCGGAATCACCGTGCCGCTGGAGGCGTCACCTCATCACTCGCGCCGAGGCCGGCGGCGTCCAACGCGGAGCGGACGTCGTCGTGGCGCGCGTAGCAGATGATCACCCCTTCGGACGCCAGGAACCGGGAGGCGACCAGCTTCTCGTCCACCAGTTCACCGGTGCCGACATCGCGCCACGTCACCCGCTCCTCGACCACGACTCGCTCGACGCCGTCGGAGAACCATCGGACCGGCACATACGACAGCCCTGCCCGGGACAGCCAGTCGGCCAGCACCTCGCGTCCCCGGCTCGTGGACCGCGGCCCGACCATCTCGATGTCAGGACTGGCGAGAGTGAGCAGTCGCTCGGAGTCGCCGTCGTTGACAGCGCGATGCCAGGCCTCGACCACGTGCAAGAGGTTCCGCGCCGCTTCGTCGGTTGTGTGCATAACGCACACGATATTACCCGGCGGCGAGTCCCGGCTACCCGCCCCTCCCGTCCCGGGCCGGTCAGCCCGCGCCGGCAAGCGCCGACAGCACCAGCGCGAGCAGGGCCAGAACGGTCCGCAGCAGATGCCAGTTGCGCCACACCGGCCGCGGATCCCGCCAGCCGGGCGTCACCCGCTCCGGGGTGAGGCTCTTCACCGCCCGGTTGATCGGCACGTTGCCGAGTTGGGACACCAGAGAGACACCGAGCAACGACAGTGCCGCCGCGATGAACAACGGCCGGGAGCCGCCCGGCTCGTCCCGCACGGCCAGCACCACGGTCAGCACCGTGGTGGTCACCACGATGGGGGGCATGATGCGATCGAAGTAACGCCCGAACAGTTTGTGCGCCTCGACATAACCCGCTGCGGGCAGGGCCAGGAAACCGGGCACCAGGCTGATCGCCACGCAGAAGAGCACTCCTGCGGTCAGCCCGGCGCCGGTGACGGCCGCCACCGTCAACACTTCCGCCGTCATCGAGCACTCCTCTCCGCCGTACGGCCCTCCCAGCGTTCCGGTGTCATCTCGAGGGGCCGTACAGGCCGGCTGGAGGGGTACGCACGGCCGCCAGATGCATCTGGCCTCGACGGATCCTCAAGACCGGTGTGCTGACCTTCACCTGTCGGCCCGTGGGCCGCCACCGGACACAGAGAGGGTTGATCGGGTGGACACACGCACAGAGCTGGGTGACGAGTTCGTCCCCTTCACCGCACAGGACCTGTATCCCCTGTACGCACGGGCGCGCGCCCAGGAGCCGGTCTTCTACTCACCCGCCCTGGACGCCTGGGTGGTGACCCGCTACGCCGACGTGCGCAACGTGCTCGGCAATCCCAAGGCATTCTCGCTGGCCACCGTCCCCGACTCGCTGGCGATGCTCTCGCCCGAGGCGTACACCGAGCTGGCGAAGACGTTCGCCGAGGTCCCCGTCGCGATCCGGGAAGACGCGGTCGACGAGGCTCGCAAGCGGGTGCGCGCACCGATTCTGCGGGCTTTCTCCGACCAGGCCGTCGACGGCATGCGCAACTTCATCACCGAGCAGGTGGACCACTTGGTGGACCGGTTCGCCGACCGCGGGCACGCCGAGCTGATGGCCGAGTTCGCCCGGCAACTGCCGGTGCGGGTCAAGGCCCCGGTTTTCGGTATCGAGGCGGCCGACCTCGACGACTTCGTCAACGGCACTTACGACTTCATGGAACTGCACTCAGTCGCCGCCCAGCTCCCGGTCGAGCTTCAGGTCGCCAAGGCACGGCGCGTCGTGGACTACCAGCGGCTGCTCGACAGCTACGCCCAGCGACGCCGCGCTGAGCCCCGCGACGACCTGTTCAGCGAGCTGGTCGCCGCCATGGCACCCGGCAGCGGACCGCTCACCGTCGCGGAGCGCAAGGCGCTGGTCAACGCGATGACTGGACTGATCTCGGCCGGGCACTTCACCACCACCGCGATGGTCGGCACCGGCATCTACCAGTTGCTACGGCGGCGCGACCAGTGGGAGCTGCTGTGCCGCCGGCCGGAGCTGGCCGACCGCGCCATCGAGGAGCTGGCCCGCTTCGACATGCCGCTGCGGGGCCTCATGCGGCGTACCACGAAGAACGTGACCGTGGGCGGGATCGACCTGCCACCGGGCACCGAGCTGATGGTGGCGTACCAGTCCGCCAACCGCGACGAGTCGGTCTTCCAGCGCGCCGACGAGCTGGACATCAGCCGGCCGCCGACCGAGCACTTCGGGTACGGCCACGGCTCACGCTCCTGCGTGGGGGCTGCGCTGGGCCGCAGCATCTTCCGGACAGCCCTGCTGTCGCTGACGCGGCGCCTGCCCGGGCTCCGCCTCGCCACCGACGAGGTGCGGTTCCTGCCCGGCCTGCACGTGATCATCCGTGAGCTGCCCGTCACCTGGTGAACCGCTCACCCGTAAGGAGAACCATGCTCGACCCACGCGTTCCGCGCCGCCGGGGCCTGCCCCGCCGGCAAGCCGTGATCACCGGGATCGGGGTGCTCGCCGCCGGATCTTCAAGCCGGGAGGGCTTCTGGAAGATGCTCACCGACGGGCGTACAGCCACCCGCGCCATCACCGCCTTCGACCCGGCACCGTTTCGCTCCCGCATCGCCGCGGAGTGCGACTTCGACCCGGCCGAGCACGGCATCGACGCCGAGCGGGCAGCACGCACCGACCGGACGGCCCTGTTCGCGATCGCTTGCGCCCGCGAGGCCATGGCGGATGCGGGGATCACCCGGCCGGTCGCCGACGCGGCCCGCACGGCGGTCAGCATCGGCAGCGCCGTGGGCTGCACCACCGGCCTGGAGCAGGAGTACGTCAAGGTCAGCTCGGCCGGCCGGGACTGGCTCGTCGACCACACGGCCGCCGTGCCCCAGCTGCACTCGTACCTGGTGCCGAGCAGCATCGCGGCCGACGTCGCCCTGGAGGCCGGCGCCGAGGGCCCGGTCGCGTTGATCTCCAACGGCTGCACCTCGGGGCTCGACTCCGTCCGGCACGGCGCCCGGCTGGTCGAGGACGGCACCGCCGATGTCGTGCTCGCCGGGGCCTCCGACGCCCCGATCTCACCGATCACGGTCGCCTGTTTCGACGCGATCAAGGCGACCTCGCCGGACAACGACGATCCCGCGCGTGCCAGCCGGCCGTTCGACCTGCACCGGCACGGATTCGTCCTGGGCGAGGGCGCCGCCGTCCTGGTGGTGGAGGACGAGGAGCACGCCCGCCGCCGCGGCGCGCACGTCTACGCGCGAATCGCCGGTTACGCCAGCAGGGCCAATGCTCACCATATGACCGGCCTCAAGGCCGACGGCCGGGAGATGGCCGAGGCCATCAGGGTGGCGCTGGACCGGGCCCGGCTGGACCCTACCTCCGTCGACTACGTCAATGCTCATGGTTCGGGCACCCGGCAGAACGACCGGCACGAGACCGCGGCGTTCAAGGCCGCCCTCGGCGACCATGCCTACCGCGTCCCGGTCAGCTCGATCAAGTCCATGGTCGGCCACTCGCTCGGCGCTATCGGCTCGATTGAACTCGCCGCATGCGCGCTCGCCATCGACCGCGGCGCGGTGCCGCCGACGGCCAACCTCGAGCACCGCGACCCCGAGTGTGACCTGGACTACGTGCCCCGCACCGCCCGGCAGCAGCCGGTGCGGACCGTACTCAGCGTAGGCAGCGGCTTCGGCGGATTCCAGAGCGCTGTGCTGCTACGCGCGGCGGACGGGAGCGTCCGGTGAGCCAGCCCGTCATCACGGGCATGGGGGTGCTCGCACCCACCGGCCTCGGTCACGAGGCCTACTGGTCGGCGACACTGCGCGGCGAACTCGGCATCGCCCCCCTCTCCCGCTTCACCCCCAACCCCTATCCGGTACGCGTCGCGGGTCAGCTGCCCGGGTTCGAGCCCGCCGACCGGGTTCCGTCCCGGCTGCTCCCGCAGACCGACGTCTGGACGCAGCAGGGACTGACCGCGACCGACCTGGCACTCACGGACGCCGCCCTGGAACCGGCGGCCTTGCCCGAGTACGAGCTGTCCGTGGTGACCGCGAGCTCCGCCGGCGGCGTCGAATTCGGGCAGCGCGAGATCCAGCAGCTGTGGTCCCAGGGTCCGAAGTTCGTCGGCGCCTACCAGTCCATCGCCTGGTTCTACGCCGCGACGACCGGCCAGGTGTCGATCCGGTACGGCATGCGCGGCTGCTGTGATGTCGTGGTCAGCGAGGGTGCAGGTGCGCTGGACAGCCTGCACTACGCGCGGCGGTCCCTGGCCGACGATGCACGGGTGGTCGTGTGCGGAGGCACCGACTCGGCGCTGAGCCCGTACGGCGTGGTCTGCCAGCTGGCGAGCGGCCGGCTCAGTACCGCCGACGACCCGGCCGGAGCCTATCTGCCCTTCGACATCCGCGGCACCGGACACGTGCCCGGTGAGGGCGGCGCCATGTTCATCGTCGAAGACCTCGAGGAGGCACGCGCGCGCGGCGCGCCCCGGATCTACGGCCGTATCAGCGGCTACGCGGCCACCTTCGACCCCGCGCCCGGCTCCGGACGCCCGCCGACGCTCGGACGGGCCCTGCACATGGCGCTGCACGACGCTGGTGTCGCGCCCGCCGACGTGGACGTGGTCTTCGCCGACGGCGCCGGGATCCCGGAGCTGGATCGGCAGGAGGCCGCCGAGCTGAACAACACGTTCGGACCGGGGGCCGTGCCGGTGACGGTGCCGAAGACCGCGGTCGGGCGGCTGCACTCCGGTGGCGCGGCGCTCGACATCGCCGCAGCCCTGCTCACCATCCGCGACGGCATCATCCCGCCGTCGATCAACATCAGGCGTCCCGACCCCGATCTGCGGCTCGATCTCGTCCGCGACCGGCCGCGGCCGTCGACCGTACGCACCGCCCTTGTGCTTGCCCGCGGTTACGGCGGATTCAACTCGGCGCTGGTGCTGCAGGCGGTGCCGTAGCGATCAGCGGTGGACGCCGGTCCGCCGCCTCCGACAAGTCTGGAGAACACGTGAAACTCGACCTGAAAGACCGCCGCGTACTGGTGACCGGCGGGACGAAAGGCATCGGACGCGCGATCACGCAGGGCCTGGCCGAGGCGGGCGCCCGGGTGATCGCCTGCTATCGAAGCGACGAGGACGCCGCGGCCGAGACGGCGGCGGCGCTGAAGCTCCTCGGCGACGACCATCACGTACTCCGCGCCGACGTCACCCTGCCCGGGGACGTCGACCGGCTGGCCGAGGAGTGCCGCCGCCGGCTGGGCGGGCTCGACGTGGTGGTGAACAACGCCGGAGCCATCAGCCACGTGCCCTTCGGCGAGCTGGATCCCGCCGAATGGCACCGGGTGCTGGACGGCAATCTCACCGCTTCGTACCTGGTCGTCCAGCGGATGCTGCCACTGCTGGGCGAGGGTGCCTCGATCGTCAACGTCGGCTCGAAGGTCGCCGCCGTCGGGGTGCCGCTGCGTGCCCACTACACCGCGGCGAAGGCCGGGCTGATCGGGCTGACCAGAACCCTGTGCAAGGAACTGGGCCCGCGCGGCATCCGGGTCAATGTGGTGGCGCCGGGCATCATCGAGTCACCGGCGGTCGACCGGCTCGCGCCGGAACAGCGTTCTCGCTACGAGGGCATGGCGTCACTGCGCCGCCTCGGCAGGCCGCAGGAGATCGCCGGTGTGGTGGCCTTCCTCGCCAGCGACCTCGCCGGTTATGTCACCGGCGAAACCGTACAGGTCGACGGCGGGATCTGAGCTCCGCCCCGCAGACACATCCTCTCGGGTTGGAGGCCCCGTGTTCGGAGACTTGTCCGAATTCCACGCGTGGCTCGCACGCCGCCGGCAGGCCAACGCCTACCGCATCACCCGTGTCCCCCTGGACGACCTCGACGGCTGGCAGTTCCAGGAGGGCACCGGCAACCTGGTCCACCGAAGCGGGCGGTTCTTCTCGGTCGAAGGCCTCGAGGTGCGCACCGACCACCGCGAGGTCGAGTCCTGGTCGCAGCCGATCATCGTGCAACCGGAGATCGGCATCCTCGGAATCCTCGTCAAGGAATTCGACGGTGTGCCGCACTGCCTCATGCAGGCGAAGATGGAACCCGGCAACCTCAACACCGTCCAGCTCTCGCCGACCGTGCAAGCGACCCGGAGCAACTACTCGCGGGTCCACCGGGGGCAGCCGGTCCCCTACCTGGGCGAGTTCGTCGCGCCGAGGCGAGGCCGCGTGGTGTTCGACGCGCTGCAGTCGGAGCAGGGCTCCTGGTTCCTGGCGAAACGCAACCGCAACTTGATCGTCGAGGTCACCGGCGACGTGCCGGTCGGTGAGGACTTCTGCTGGCTGAGCCTACGGCAGGTGCACGAACTGCTGCTGGTCGAGAATCTGGTCAACATGGACTCCCGGACGGTGCTGGCCGGGCTGCCCCCGCCAGGAACAGGCGGGGACAGCCCCGGGCGGGTGCACGACGACGAGGGTGCGCTGCACTCCACCGGGCAGATCCTCAGCTGGCTGACCGAGGCCAAGACCCGGTATCGGCTGGACCGGCGGCGTATCCCGCTGGCCGCGGTCGGCGGCTGGACCCGGACGCCCGACCAGATCGCCCACGAGCGCGACAGGTACTTCCGGGTCATCGGCGTCGGCGTCGAGGCCACCAACCGGGAGGTCAGCCGCTGGTCGCAGCCGATGCTGGCGCCGTTGCACGAGGGCGTGGTGGCGTTCGTGGGCCGGTGGATCGGGCCCACGTACCACGTGCTGGTCCAAGTTCGTACCGAGGCGGGGACCGCGGACATCGTGGAGATCTCCCCAACAGTGAACTGCGCTCCCGCCAACTACGAGGGGCTGCCGCCGGCCCGGCGGCCCCAGTTCCTCGACTACGTGCTGACCGCGCCGGCATCCCGGATCAAACTGGACATGCGCCACTCGGAGGAGGGTGGCCGGTTCTACCACGCGCAGAACCGCTACCTGCTCGTCGAGGCGACGGACGATCTCTCGCTCCAAGCCGGGGACGACTTCATCTGGATCTCGGTGCGGCAGCTCGCCGGGATCGTCCGGTACGGCAGCCATGTCAGCGTCGAGGCACGTTCCCTGCTGGCCTGTCTGCACGGGTGGCTGACGCGTCAGGAACCCGTCGCGGCCGGCGACGGACGCCACGCGGGCTGGCCGGGGGCACGGCCATGACCGCGGTCGGCCCCGTCCGGCTGGGCCTGATCGGCTGCGCGGACGTGGCGACGCGGCGCGTCTTGCCCGCAGTGCTGCGAACGGCCGGCATCGAGTTGGTCGCGGTGGCCAGCCGGTCTCCGGCCAAGGCCCGGGCGACTGCCGCGCGCTTCGGCGCAGCCGCGGTGCACGGCTACCACGCCCTGCTCGAACGCGCGGACATCGACGCCGTGTACGTGCCCCTGCCCGGTGCCCTGCACGCCGAATGGATCACGCGGGCACTACGGGCCGGCAAGCACGTCCTGGCCGAGAAGCCGTTGACCACCGATCTGCGAGAGACCACCGGTGTCCTGGAACTGGCCCGAGCCGCCGGCTTGGTCGTCCAGGAGAACTACATGTTCGTCCACCACGCTCAGCACGAGCACGTAGGCCGCCTGATCCGGGACGGCGCGATCGGCGAGCCGCGCGCCTTCACCGCGGCCTTCACGATCCCCGGGCGGCCACCCGGCGACATCCGCCTCGACCCCCGGCTCGGCGGTGGGGCACTGCTCGACGTAGCCGGCTACCCGGTACGCGCCGCCCAGCACCTGCTCGGGCCGCAGCTCGTGGTCGCCGGCGCCATGCTACGGACCGATCCGGCCGTCGGGGTCGACACGGGCGGCGCGGCGCTGCTGATCCGCCCGGACGGCGTCACGGCGCAGCTCACCTTCGGCTTCGACCACGGTTACGTCGCGGCGTATCAGCTCATCGGCAGCACCGGCTCCATCCGGACGGAGCACGCCTTCGCCACACCGGCCGGTGAACCACCGCAGGTCTGGCTACGCCGGCGCGACGCCCGCGAACTCCTGACACTGCCCCCGGACGACCAGTACGCCAACGCGGTCGCGTGGTTCCGGTCGGCAGTCCTGGCGGGAACGCCGGCCGACCCGGCGATCGCGGCCCAGGCACGTCTCATCGAGGAGATCCGGCAGGCCGCCGACCGTGCGGCCGCGTACCCGGCCGAGCTCTCGGGGCCCGCCTGCGGCGACAGCCCGAATCCGACCAGCCCATGACCGCACGGCGCCTGCAACCCGCAGGAGCCCCGACGATCCGAGGTGCCCCCATGCCCGTGCTCACCCCCGACGACATGTTCCGTCTCCTGCGCGCAGCCGGCGGCGAACCGGAAGGAACCGAGCTGACCGAGGACGTACTGGACGTCGCATTCACTGAACTCGGGTATGACTCGCTGGCGCTGCTGGAGGTCAGTACCCGGGTCGAACGCGAGTACGGCGTGCAGCTGGCCGACGAGGTCATCGCCGATCTGGTCACGCCGCGGTCCTTCGTGGACCGCGTGAACCAGGCGGCGGCCCGATGACCGGTACCGCTGCGCCGAGCGCCGGCTTCTTCCGCATCCTGTTGCGCATGGTGATCCGGCCGGAAGCCGAAGAGGAGTTCGAGCGCACCTGGCTCCGGGTCGGTAGCGCGGTCACCGACGATCCCGGCAATCTCGCCCAGTGGCTGTTGCGTGGCCAGGATGAGGACCACGTCTACTACATCGTCAG
Source organism: uncultured Actinoplanes sp. (assembly GCA_934667465.1). GTDB lineage: Bacteria > Actinomycetota > Actinomycetes > Mycobacteriales > Micromonosporaceae > Actinoplanes. Next base: position 26,733 of record CAKUMG010000001.1, read on the forward strand.
CGACTGGGTCGACGAGCCGAGCTTCCGGCGCTTCGAGAACAGCCCGCAGCATGTCGAGCACCGGGCGCACCTGCACCCGTACCGGGTCGCCGGATCGATGGTCACCATGGAATCGGTGTACCACCTGCGCGGCGCCGCAATCGGGGCGTCGTAACACCGGGCGGCGGGCCGGGCCACCTGGTCCAGCCCGCCGCGGCCGGGTGGCCGGTGCACGGCCTCCGGGCGCTCAGGTGGCGTCGTCACCGGCCCGGTCGGCGGCCTCTGCCGGGTGGCCGGGAATGACCGACTCGGAAGTGACCAGGCGCCGGGCCGGCAGCTTTCCGGTATCTCACGTGATGCGCCGGCCCGCGCAGGTGCCGTCGGCCGGGATCCTCTCGCACCGGTGGCAGCCGCACCGGCTCGAGCGGGTATGCGTATGTGCCCAGCTGCTGGGCATCTAAGCAGGCCAGCGCCGCCCCGAGGCGCACCAGGCCCCGCCACAGCCAGGCCGCGATCGTTGTGATCCACGACGGCGTGCCGGGTGCGGGCATGGGGTCCCTCCTCGCGACAGGCCTTCCGTCCAGCCTTCCGCCGCGTCGTCGATTCCGGCTCGAGACCGGCTCGCATCTCGACTCCAGTGGTTCTACAACGGCACACGAGAGGTCCACACCACCCTGAAGCGGACAGCGGCTGCGCAGGTGCGATCGCGCAGTCCCGGGCGTGGATCTTCTGCGTCGAGCGAATGAGGAGGACAGCGAGTGGGATCGAACGTATTCGCCACGGGCACGGCGGTGGGCCAGTTCTTCGACAAGACCGCGGACGTGTGGCCGGAGATCTCCGGCCACGGCATGCACGTGGGCTACTGGCCCGACGCCGGGACAACCACCATGGAGGCCGCCAACGACCGCTTCACCGAGCTGATGATTCAGAAAATCAGGGTCGGAGAGGGCGACCGTGTGCTGGACGTCGGGTGCGGCATCGGCGGCCCCGCCCTGCTGCTGGCCCGGTCGACCGGCGCGCAGGTCCAGGGCGTCACGGTCAGCGCCGAACAAGTACGGCGGGCGACCGCGAACGCCGAGCGCACCGGGCTTTCCGAGCAGGCGTCATTCCTCTGCGCCGACGCCATGGAGATGTCGTTCCCGGCAGCGAGCTTCGACGCGGCCTGGTTCTTCGAATCCATCATGTTCATGCCCGACCGGGTGACCGCCCTGGCGCGCGCGACCGGGTTCCTTCGCCCGGGCTCGCGGATCGCCGTCGCCGAGCCCTTCCAGCGCCTGACGGTCACCCCTGACCGGCGCGAGCAGTATGACGCGTGCCTGGACAACTTCGGCGTCCGCTCGCTGGTCACCTTCGACGACTATCCGACGCTGCTGCGCCGCGCCGGACTGGAACCGATGGAGATCATCGACGTCACCGACGAGACGATGACCAGCACGTCGGACTTCTTCCTCAGCACTCTTCGCGCGAAGAAGAGCGACCTGGGTGAGACCACGGATACCGATATCGTCGCAGGCATCGAGGCCGCCTACGCCTCGTTGGCGGAGACACCCGAGATCGGCTACCTGGTAGCCGTCGGACGCAAGACCGCGTAGCCGGCCGGCGAGCCGGACCGGGCGCGCGGACCTGGTAGTACCGGCTCCACGACGCCGGTTTGCGGCCTTACCGATCTACGGCCGCCGGGCTCCGGTGTTGCAGTACAGCGGGCCAGGGGCCCGGCCGAGCACGGGCGGACGGCGTCGCCACCTCTGATCAGCGGGTCGCCGAGACGTCGTTCCACCCCCGGCTACGCCGTCACTCAGATCGAGACCCGATCGGGCTTACGCAGCTCGGCCACCGACATTCAGGAGGGCAGGATGAGGACCATGGCCGCGGCGACATCGAGCCCGAACGCGAGTGCCCACCCGAGCGCGGTGGCCCCGATCCCCCGGCCGATCCCGGTGGCGGGCGGCCGGGCTGCAGCACGCTGACGCCACGCGATTGGCAATGCCACGGCCAGCCCAACCGTGAGAGCGCCCAGCCCGACCGGCCCGAGCAGAAAGTCGATCGGCACGAACCCGCCGCCCGCGCCAGTGGCCTGACGCAACTGGCCAGAAAGGATCGACGTCACCAGAGCGCCGTTCGCAACGAGCACGGTTCCTACCGACCACCAATCCCGCGTGCTCGTCCGAGCCGAGCCCGCAACTGTGTTCGTCACGCCGACCACCCTTCCGCATGGCCGGCAGGGCTGGCGTGAGTATGCGAGCTCAGGTTCGTCGGTGCGGCCTCGGGACGCTCATCGATGCTTCGAGCCGTGACCGAGTGACGGGTGACTGGGCCTGACCCGCTTCGACGGACATCCGAGAAACGATCCCGGCCTCGCCGGTCGTTGCGCCACCCTCGTAGGTCCCCGTCTGCACGAGCTGGATCGTCTTGTCGTGCGAGCCGGAGTAACCCGGCGGACCGGCGAAGTCCGACATCGCAGACACCCCGGCCTGGACGAGGAAGTACGCCGGCATCAGCCGGCCGGAGGTGGAAGTCTCGGCGCCGAAGGTGAACCGGCGCCCGCGAACGCCGACAACTGCGCCACGGAGTCGACCGGCCCGATACCGGACCCGGTGCCGGCGGTGAACACGGTGCGGAACGCGGCATCGATGTCGCGCTGGGCGATCAACGTGCTGCCGGGTGCCTGCAGCCGGCCTGCACACCGGTCAGCCCGCCGTGGAACACCAGATCCAGGTCACCGGTGCGCAGCAGATTCACCGAAGCCGCGTAGTCGGTGACCGGGACGTACTCGGCCGCCACGCCGAGCGACCGGCCCAGATGGGCGGCCACCGCCCCGTCCCGCGGATGGCGACGGGACAGCGTGGCCCGGCATGCCCCGCATCGGCCGGTCGACACCTCCGTGAGTCACGGCCCGGCGGCGGCCGAAGAACCTGGGCGTTCGTACCGGTCAGGTGCGGGGGATCGCAGTGACCACCACGTTGTCCCGGTAGTTCCCGCGCGCCTCGTCGAACGGGCCCCCGCAAGTGATGAGGGTGAGCCGCGGTTCACCGTCGCGGGCGAAGTACCGGACCAGCGGGACGGCGGTCTTCCGGTGCCTGGCACGGGCGACGACCTCGAAGTCCCGGGTCCGCCCGCCGGGGCCGACGAGCGTCACGGTGTCCCCCGCCTTCAGGGTGCCGAGCCGGAAGAGGGCCCCCTCCCCCTGGGTGGCGCCGTCGACATGCCCGGCGAGCACGACGGAGCCTTCCCGGGCGGAGAAGCCGGGCCCGTACCGGTACCAGCCGACCCGGTCCACCCGGGCCGGGACGGCGAAGTCCCCGGTCCGCGCGTCGATGCCGGCGGGGGTGACGGCCGCGTCGAGGCCGAGAGCCGGGATCCGCACGCGGGTGGGCGCATCGGCGGTGACGTCAGCCGGCAACGCACCGTCGCGGACCGGCACCACCGCTGCCGGCTTCGCCACGCCGGACCCGGCAGCGCCGGACACCGCGGGCCGGGGCGTCGCGGAGGCTGGCGGGCCCGCTACGGTGACCGGCTGCGCCTCGAAGTCCGCCGGTGCGGTCGTGCGGCGTACGGCCACACCGGCTACGGCGATCAGCACGAGCCCGAGCAGCAGGACGAGCAGGGCACGCCCCGGCCGGGGCCGGGGCGTGCCGCCGTACGGGGAGATGCTCATCGACGCCCGGTGGCCAGCCGATAGCCGGCGGCCAGGACGAGCAGCAGGCCGGCGGCGCCGACGCCGTACCAGGGCAACGGGGTGCTGTCGCCCGCGCGGCCACCGTCGCCACCGGGGACTCCGCCCGGCGAGGAGTGCAGGCCCTTGATCGTCTGGGAGACGATGTCGAGCGTCTCGTCCTCGGCCGAGCCGACCGCGTAGACGATCGTCGCGGTGCCTTCCGTGAGGGGCAGGTCGGCCGGGCCGAGCACCCGGTCCTGCGTGCCGGCCAGCACCACGTCGGCGTCGACGGTGCCGGCGTCCACATCGGCCTTCGCCTCCTTCGGGTTCACCAGGCCCTCGAAGACCGGGTCGCCCCCGGCACGGACGTCGACGGCCGGCGCGGCCGCGGTGTGCCGCACGATCAGCCGCGCCTTGCCGGCCGCGAGCTTGGCGGTGTCGTTGACGAAGGGCGTCAGCACCGGCTTGCCCTCGGCGTCGAGATGGGCGACCAGGCTCAGGTTCGCGTCGCCCGGCACCTCGGCGTTGTCGACGGTGAGCAGCGCGTCACCGATGTCCTCGCCGGGCTTGGTCAGCGCGATGTCGTACTCGCCGACGGGCAGGCTGAGCGGGCCCGCGACCTTGCCGGGCTGGAACCCGGGCACGGTCTTCTCCCCGTTGACGTAGACGTCGACCGGCTGGCCGGGAATGCCGTGCACCACGGTCACCTGCGAGTTGCCGGCGGCGTACGCCGGTGGGGCGGCGAGCGCAGCGGCGGCGCCACAGGCGAGCAGGGACACCGCGCCGGCTGCGGCCGCGCGGCGGAGGGTCGGTAGGCGCATCGGGAGCTCCTGAAGTGATCGTCGTTGATTCGTTCACCCGGTCCTTCGCCCCGGCGGTCCCGGGTGGATGCGGACCGGCCCGAGAATTTCGCGGGCATCCGCCGGAGCCGCGGCTTCGAAGCCCCTGTGGACCCCGCGCGGGGAAGGAGGTCGATGAACCACGACGACGAGCTCGCCGAACGGTTGCGCCTCGGCGACGAACAGGCTCTTCGCACCGCGTACGACCGATATGGCGCGGCAGTGCTGCACCTCGCCCACCGGCTGCTGCACAACCGCGCGGACGCCGAGGACGTCACCCAGCTGACGTTCGTGGCCGCCTGGACCGGTCGGGCGGGTTTCGACCCGACCCGCGGGACGATGTTGGGCTGGCTGCTGGGCATTGCCCGGCGCAAGGCCGTCGACCGGATCCGATCAGTCGTACGCGACGGCCGGACCACCACGACCGTCAGCGCCCGCGCGGCGCCGCCGGAGACCCACGAGACCCCGGAACGGATCGTGGACCGGCTGGTGATCGCGGACGAGCTGCGGCACCTGCCCGCCGATCAGCGGCGCACCCTGGAGCTGGCCTTCTTCGACGACCTGACCCACCCCCAGATCGCGGCCGTCACCGGGTTGCCGCTGGGTACCGTGAAAAGTCACATCAGACGCGGCATGCTCACCCTGCGACGCCGATGGGAGGTGGACGGTGCAGCATCTGGATCCCGACCGGCTGATTCTCCTCGCGCTCTCTGAGGAGGACCAGGTGCCCGCGGAGGCCGATCACCTGGCGTTGTGTGCCGGCTGCCGGCAGGAGATGGCGGCGCTGCGCGAGGTCTCCGATCTCGGTTCGCAGATCCAGGACCTCCGAGACCTGCTGCCCCCACCGGAGCACGTGTGGCGGGCCATCGAGGCCGGCATCGCCCGGTCCCCGGCAGCGGCCGCCGGGCCGTCCCGCCGCAGGCGTCCCCGCTGGCTGGCTCCGGTGCTCAGCGCGGCCGCGGCTGCGGTCCTCGCGGTGGCCGGCACGGTCCTTCTTTCCCGGCCCGCCCCCGAGCAGGTCACCGCACGGGCGACGCTCACTCCACTACCGACGGTGCCGCCAAGCGCCGGCGGTGATGCCCGGGTGCTGGCCGACGGCCGCATCCGGGTCGACGTCCGGAACCTGCCGCTGACCAGCGGGTATCACGAGGTGTGGCTGCTCGACCCGGACGACCCGGCCAGGATGGTGGCCGTCGGCAGCCTGACCGGCCCGCCGGAGACGCCGCTGCCGGTGCCGCCGGGAACCGACCTCAACCGCTACCGCCTGGTCGACATCAGCGACGAGCCGCACGACGGCGACGCCACCCACTCGGGCCGCAGCCTCCTGCGCGGCATCCTCACGTCCTGACCCGAACTCGTGGGGCCTGGGGTCCGCCGCGCCTCACAGGCCCCCGCGCTGCCTGTCCTCGGCCACCGCCACCCGGAGATTCTCCAGCGTCGTCATCGCGGACTCGTACATCGGGGTTCTGGTCTCGCCGAGGCGCCGCACGTCCTCGACCAGGGACTCGTACTCGGGCAGCGCTGCCTCCAGCCAGCCGATCCGCAGGTAGGACTCGGCCATGGTGAGGCGCAGCAGGTTCGTGCGGGCCGGGTCGCGGTCGCTCTCCGCGGCCGGCCGGGTCGCGAGCAGGCCGGCCTCCAGCGCCTCGCGGGGGCGGCCCGCGGCGGCGCAGGCCTGCATCAGCTGCAGGGCCGCCTCGCGGTGCTCCTCGGCCCGGGCGAAGAGCTGGCCGTGGGCGTCGTAGAGATCGTCGACGGCCTCGGCGGCACGGCCGGAGCCGAGGAGATACCCGCCGCGCAGGTGGCGTAGGTGGCCGCGGAGCTCGGCCGGGAGGTCACGCCGCAACAGGTCGTCGACGAGGACCCGGAACTCGGGATCGGTGCCGGCCCGGGCGTGGGCAGTCGCGAGGTCGTCCACCGCCTCGATCGCCCGAATGCCCGCGCCGGCCTCGAGGAACAGCTCGACCGCGCGGGCTGCGAGCTGTTTGGCCACCGCGGGATCGCTGCCGAGCTGGTTGCGCCACGCCGCGTCGTGCAGCATCCACACCGGGGTGCCCTCACCGTCCCCCTGACCCACCACGTACTTGCCCCGGCCGGTACGCAGATAGGCGGCGGTCAGCACGGTGACCGCTGTCGCGAGATGCATCTTGCCCGCCGGACGCTCGAACCGGTCGAACCCGTCGAGCAGGGTGAGCAACTTGAACGCCTCGTCGGCGTTGCCGGTGAGCGCGCAGAACTCCATGCGAAGCGCGTAGGTCTCGTACCGATGGACGCCGCTCGCCATCGCCGGCATGACCCAGCGGTACGCCTCGACCGCGTCGGCGTGGCGGCCGACGGCGACCAGGGGCAGCAACACCTGGCAGTGCATCGCGGCGATGACGCTGCGAGGGGCGCGCTCGCCGGCGAGGACGGGGTCGGTCAACTCGAACGCGCCGGCCAGCGACACCGGATCGCCCCGCAGCACAAGACGTTCGACCCGCCACGGCTGGATGGCCGCGTCCGGCTCGTCGGCACCGCCCGCATCGAGCCAGCGCTGAAAGGCTGCCTCCTCCGCCGGCCAGTCGCCGACCGTCTGGGCAAGCCTGCGCCGCGCCGCAGAGATCGCGGGCCACCCCCGAGCTGCGCGCCGCTGTTCGAGATCGGCTATGAGATCGTCGAGCCGTTCCAGGGACACGTCCGGGAAGTCGATCATGTCGTCGACCATGTGCCCGTACCAGAAAAGCAGTTGATCCTGCTGCTCCTGGACGAACCTGGCCGGCTGCGAGTCGTGCAGGGTGAGGGCAGCGCCGAAGGTCGCGAAACCCTCGTGCCAACGACCGGCATGGACATACATGGCGGTGAGGTCGAGAAGTGCGGCAGAGGCAATCTCCGGTACGGCTTCCGGATCGCACCGCCGGACGATCTCCTTGAGCAGCTCCTCACGGACCGGCAGGTCCTCGATCTGGTGAGCTTCGGCGAGCAGGCCCCACAGAGGATCCACGCCGGCATCCTATATAGACAGCTGCTGGCCTCCGCGCACTCGGCGCAACCGATCACGGCGAGCCAGGAGGTAGCGGTTTAGCGCTTCGGCCATCTCCTGCGGACTTCCGAGCCGGCGCACCAGAAGCTCCTCAGCTACCCGGCTGACGGGGTCGCGGCGCCCGGATCGGTGCTCTGCTCAAGGGCCGTCCACCACTCTTCCAGCTCATCGACCCGGCTCTGGAGTGCGGCGTTCGCCGCCCGGGCCGTCGCCAGTTCCTCGGTCAGCGCACCGATCGGCCCGGAGGCGGTCAGGGCGTCGAGCCAGCCCGCGACCAGCCGATCCTCAGCAGCGACCCGGCGCAGCGCGGAGGCGACCACCTCCGGTGACAACTCAGCCACGAACTCTCTCGGGAGCGTGAGCAGGCGAGCGACCTCGCCGAGGCTCCGCGCGGCGCTCATCTGGCGCCGAAGGCGCTCGGCAGACGGCACCGCCGGCTCGGCCGGTGTCACAG
>CAKUMG010000002.1 GCA_934667465.1 uncultured Actinoplanes sp.
CACCTCGGCCCACGATGTTGCCAGCAGCACATCGACGGGGAATGCCGGCTGGATGCTTTCCGGTTCCGGTTCGTGGTTCGCGAGCAGCTGCAGCCACTCGTCGGTGGTGCCGTCCTCGAGCCGCTCGGCGGCCGCATCCCACTGCGGTAGGACCGCCAGCTTCGTCAGGTGGCCGGTGATGACCGCGGCATGCACCGTCCCTGCCGGCACCTCGGTCCAGGGCACGATGCGCAGAGAGTGCACGGTCAGGTGTACCGCCGCGGCGGAAAGTCGGGCCACTGCGGCGTTCCGGGCAGAGTCGAGCAACCCGGTGACAGGGGGCAGCTCACTGAGCGCACTTATGTCGGCGGATGCGACGCCTGCCGCCTCGGCGGCTGCGATGGCTGCGGCACGGAGCTTCTCGGCGGGTACCTCACGCCGGATCCCGCGGTATCCGAGTATCTCGCCCGCCAGGTCGGCTACCTCATACGCGCGCGACAGCACCGCGGACAGGCTTCCGGCCCCCGGTGCTGCATCGCGAACCGCTTCGATCGCGTGACGGGCGTCGACGACCGATGTCCTCATCATGGTGGTCGTTTCCGTGAACCACTCTCGGATCGGGGTAGCTACCTCTTCGCCGTGCTCGCGCAGGCGGCGCAGTCCGACCAGGCTGTACCCGTCCGGCCCCCTGCTCTGGCCCGCCAGCCACAGGAGGAAGTCCGCGGGCAGGGTACCGGCCGGGTCGAGCGCTTCGCGCAATGATGCCGTCACTCGCGCCCCTGTCGGCCGCCGGTTCGGGGGCAGTGCCGCAGAACGGGTCAGCACCTCGCGCAGCGGCCACAGGCGGGCGGCATCGGTGTCGAGTCCGCGGGCCATCTTCAACAGGTCTGCGGGTCGCCAGCCGACTTGCATCGCGAGCAGCAGCGTTTCCCGTACGTCGGGAAACAGGCCGGTCCGCTCAACCGATTCGATCAGATCACCGGTCTGGCCGGGGGTCAGCCCGAACCGGTGCACCAGGTCGGGCAGGGAACGCACGTTTACCGTGGGGACGTACTCGAGCCGCTGCAATTGCTCCGACGGCACCTTCAACGGTGTGGCCAGCGGGTGCACCGCCCCGGGAAGCAGAGGGGCGGGGCCCGGCACGGCCACGGACTCGTGCAGGACACCCGCTGGACCGCTGGCCGGCACCCAGTGCCGCAGCGAGTCCCGTACCCGGCCCGGTACCTGGTCGTACAGCAGCGCATCGATCAGACGAAGCAGATGGGAACCGGGCTCCAGCGGCGGGCGGGACAGCAGCGCGGCGAGGTTCTGAACTCCGATACCCAGCCGGACACTGCCCCGCACCCACAGCGTCACATCGGGTTCCTCCAACCCGTCGGCGATCAACCGCTCCCGGATCGCCTCGGCCAGGGGTCGGCTTCCTCGCCCGGCCGCCAGGTCCGGATACAACAGGATCAGGCGTTCCAAACCCGTCGCCGATGTTCCAAAGGCGGCGGCCGCGTCGTCCAGTCCCTCCGGCGTGGCAGCATCGGCCCGGTGCGGGCCCCGGTGGAAGTCCAGCACCGCCGAGGCCAGACCGGCCGGCAGGAGCCGCAGCAGTGCCAGGGATACGCCGGCACTGGTCATCTGCCCCAGTACGGCCCAGTCGGCCGCGGTCAGGCCCAGCCGGCCGGCGAGCCTGGCCAGCACGATCACGTCATGATCGGTTCGGGCTCCGGCCCCCTCGAGCCGCTGCCGGAGTCGTCCGGCCCAGGATTCCCCGTCCGGGTCCATCCGTTCGGCTCCGCCGATCACGGCCCGCAATTCTCCGGCGAACGGCTCCAGCTCCACGGGCCGCAGACCCAGGTCCCGGATCACGGCGTACAGCGGTCCCTGGTGAACCCCGATCCGCCGGGCCACATCGAACAGTCCGACGGGTGCCTCTCCCAGCACGGTCACGAGTTGCGCATAAGTGCGGCGACCGTCGTCGTCCAGCCCCAGCGAGCCGGCCAGATCATCATAGCCGGGCAACCCGGCCCACCGGGCGACCAGCGTCCGCACCTCGGGCACCTCGACTGCCGCCGTGCCGAGAGCCGACCTGACCTCCCGGTGCGCCTGGTCGATGGCCAGCAGCAAGTCGTGGAACTGCCCGCGCTGACCGGCGGGCGTGATCGCCGGTCGGTCCAGGCTCTCCCGCATGATCCTCAGCGCGCCGCGCAAGTTGGTGAAGAAGGCGTGCGCATCGCTGTCTTGCGGCAAGACCTCACGCACCCGGGCGCCGTAGCCCTCGTCGTAGTCGTGCCGGATGCCGTCCAGGATCGCGCGCAACTCGGCCAAGGGCCGGCGCTCGACCAGATCACCGAATCGCGGGCCACCCATCTCGACGCGGTCGGCCATCATGACGCGGATGTCGGACGCCGGCGGGTCCCAGGCACCCCGCTGCAGCAGCACGGCCTGCGTCTCGCTCACCAAGCCCTTGTCGCGCCCGCCCCGCAGCGCCTCGTCCCAGGCACCCCGGTCGGCCATCGACTGCTTGGGCCGCAGGTAGCCGAAGGCGAACTCGAGCGCCTGACCACCCGTACGCGCGAGGTCGAGCAGCACCTCGTGAACACGCAGCTCCCGGTTGTCCGGGTCTTCGGCGACCATCTCCGCCATAGCGCGGGTAATCTCCCGCGCCGACGGCTCGGACGGACGCGGGGCACCAGTCAGATAATGGTGCGCCGCCTGCCATGAGGATTGCGCCAGCCAACCCTCGAGCCACTGTCCAGCCTCGGTGAGCGGGTGATGGCCGGTCGAGGGCAACGACGTGAACCACTCCTGCGCAACGTCAGGCATCCTTACCGACGGGGCCCGCATCCGCTCGAGCAGCTCCGACAGGGCGACAGACGTCCCGGCCAGGATCACCACGGGGCTCTCCCGCCGGAGGCGGCGCAACAGAACTCCGACGGTGGTCAGATCGGCGTGGTCTGCGTTCCAGCCGTCTCCGTCGACCACCAGGACCGGCCGGCCCCCGCCGGCGAACAGTGCCGTTTCCCGGACGAACGTCCGGAGCGGCTCCATGCCACGTGACCAGTCCTCACGCCTACCGACGACCGTCAGATGCTGCCACCGCCAGGCGAAGCGTCCGGGCTTGAGGACTTCCGGACCCCACGACGGTGGCGGCGGCCCGATCGACGCGTAGGACTCCCCCGCCTGGTACAGGTAGAGGTCAGGGGTTCCGTCATGGTTGACGGTGCGGACAGTGCGGTCGGCCGAGACGAGCCGCAGCCGTACGCCAAGAGCGTGCGCAAGGACTGTCTCCAGCCACGGAACCGGCAGCCCAACACCCATGTCCCTGTCGAGCAGGAGCTGACGCGCCATCTGTTCACGGGAGAGCCAAGTGCCCGCCCTACCCGCGGTAATGTGCGCTCGCACCATCCGTTCGCCGGCCGCGCCCGGAGTCCGGTCGTAGTAGGCCTCAAGAAGGTCGACGATCCAGGGTTCCCGGCCGAAAAGGCCGGCTCCGGCACGGCGGGCGTGGATGATCTCCAGCAGCTCGGCGCGGGCCGCCGGTGGCACTACCATGGTCATCAGTTCGGTGAAGCTGGGCTGGTCGAGCGCCACGGCCTCTCCCGGCCCCGGTAGCAGCCCGTCCGCCTCGTCCAGGACATCGGCGGCGTACAGGAGCAGTGACGCCGCATCGGTGACGCGGCCTGGGAGCGGCACACCCTGGCGATCGACGGCATCCATCACCGCTCTGATCAGCGCTTCCGGAGACCGGATCGAGTACCGGCCGTACGGGCGCCAGTTCAGTGGTACCCCGGGTCCCTCGGACTCGGCGTCCGGCATGTCGGTGTCGGCGGTCTCGACCGGCCGGGCCATGAGGGCGAGCATCGCCATGGTCAGGGTGACCGGGTCACCGAAGGCCGCAAATGCCTGCGGGCCCGTTTCCGGTACCGACGTCATCCGGCCCAGACGGCCCTCGCCGTCCCATTCCCACCCGAGAGTACGCAGCGCTATGCGATAGTTGCCCGCGGGCATGGCGACGATAGCCAGCAGGGCGGCCGCCTCGCTCAGGTGCAGCTGCTCGAATCCGGGCACTGCAATCGACCGCGGACCGCTGGTAAAACGCACATCGAGAACTTTCAAACCTGGCTGGGTCAGCGCTGTCAGTGCTTCACCGAGTTTGCGCCATGAGTTCGAATCCGCACCGAAGGTGAAAGACCCGCGGCCGCGAGGCATGGCGTCGCTGGCGACGACGTAGGTCAGGGTGACCGGTTCGCTCGACGTCGGAAAGATCGTCGGGAACTCGGTCCGGCCGGCGAGCCGGACCCGATCGTTGAGGTCATCAAGTGCCAGTACCGCTGTGGCGGGATCCCCTGCTTGCGACACAGTCGTCACGATCAGCTCGCGGTAGGCGTCGTCGAACTGGGCGGCACGCAGGATCGCCAGCCGTTCCTGGACGCCTTCCCCTGCCCGCTGCAAGGAGAGAAGGTTCTCGCCGGTGTCGATGAGCCGGTCGTGCATCCAGGAGATCTCCGATTCCCGCACACCCAGGTCGGCGGCAAGGCCATCGGCCCACTGCCGGTAACCGGCGGCGATCTCGTCCGGGTCAGCACCGGCGGTTCCCGCGAAGGTCGCGGTATAGGCGCTGACCGCACCCGGGTCCACCGGCCGGACGGCGCCGTGTTCGCCGGCTGGTACCACGCGAGCCAGCCGGGTTGCCACCAGCAACTCGATCGGGGCAAGACCGGCATGGTCAGCATGGACCACCAGATCTTGCGGGATCCTCCCGAGGCTTTCAGCGGCCGCTGTGACTTCCTCCGGCAAGCTCAGCCGGTTCTCCGGCAGCGCCGGAGAACCGGCTGAGGCCCGTTGCGCGTCCGGGGTGGTGTCGATCAGCTCACGCAGCTTCCGTTCCGCGTAATCGAGCACCTGGTACCGGGGGGCCCTGGCGTTGAGCACCGGTGTGATGACGGACCACACCCGGTCGGGGAAGTGCCACGCGTCGGCTCGGAGCCGGACCACCAGCAGGAGCAGCAGGGCCGGATCACGTACCCCGCGCTCGGCGGCCAGGGTGGGCAGACCGGTCGGGACCTGGCCGGTCCGCAGGGCGTAGCCGGTCAGCAGAGAGCTGCTGACACCCAGCTCCGCGGCCGCCACTCGCCGGTTTCCGAGGTCCCACCCGAGGCCGGGATAGCGCGTCGCGGCATCGTCCAAGACGGCGGCGAGCAGGGCCAGTAACTCATGGTGGCTGAACCAGTCCCGGTCGCTTACCTCGCGTAGGCGAAGCAGCTCGAGACCGTACGTGTCAGCCAGCCACCGTTCAGCCACCGGTGCCAACTCCGGGTGGTCAGCATCGGCCGCGCGGAGATCGAGATCGGTGAGGAAAGCGGCCTGCTGCGCCGGTCCGCGTGTCAGGATCCCGCCGAGCTGAGCGAGCTGTCCTTGCAGATGTTCGGTGAGGGCTGCCACGTCGAGCGCGAGGCCCCGGTGGCTCGGGTCCGGCCCTGACCGCAGGTCCTCCGTCAGTCGCAGCACCCAGGCCGGCCGAACTTCGAGAACCTCGGCGGCTTCATACGCCACTTTCAGATACTGCCGCCCGGTACTCGCGGGCATTCCGATATAGCCGTCCATGCCGTTCAGCCATTCCGGATCCCGCCTCACGCCCGTGACCAGGCGGATGGCAGCGACGTCCCAGCCCAGCGAAAGTCTGCGCGCCAGGGCCGGGTCGAACAAGGGATTGCTGTCCGACACTTCGCGAAGGAGCGAGATGTGCTCCTCACCGGTGAGGCCGAGTTGCCTGCTCCACCAGTCGGTCAGCACCACGTCCGCCTGCTGTCCGGCTCTCGTTTCAGCTTCCGCGCGGGTCCGGCCGGGGTTCTCCAGGGCCTCGATCAGGCCATTGTGCTCGGCGCCCCGCATCTCCCACGCCCGGCGCTCGACTGCCTGCCATTGCGGTAGCACTTCGGCAAGCCGTGCCAGATGTCCCGCGATGACAGTGGCATGCAGGGTCCCGGTCGTCCGCGGGTCCGGCCACGAGTGGCGAAGATTGCCGGCGGTCCGCATGGCGTCGTCCCGGATGCGGGCCACCTCGGTCGTGTCAGGCTCGTCGCCGTCGAGCAGGCCGTCCGCGGCCGCGGCAATCCTCCGGGCCTGACTGAGCAGCTCATCCACACCGGATCCCCGGGTCGGCGCCAGATGGCGTCGAGCTGTTTCGACCGCTTCCCGTGCGGTGTCGGCCATAAGTTGCACGGCTTCCTCGTACCGCTGAATCTTTCCCCAGGTCCGCTTGTAGCTTGCAGCCATGTCGTTGCGCAATACATACATATCAGCAACGCCAAGGCCGTCCCTGCCCTGACCGCGACCCGCGAGCCAGAGCAACTCCTCGGGAGGCACTTTGTACTTGTCGTCAACGGCGAGGGTGAGATGGCTTTCGATGTTTCTCGCGACGTCCGCCGGCGCGGGGTGAGCGCCGCCGGCGGTGCGGACCTGGTTCACCCGGACCAGCACCTCCCGCAGAGGGAACAGCAGACTTGGGTGGATGCTCAGCTCAGCGGCGAGTTCGACCAGCTCTCCCGGTTGCCAGCCGGTCTGCGTCGTCAGCCGGAGCATGTCGTGCGTGACGCGCAGGTGGGCGGTGCCGGAGACGAGGTTCACGAGTCTGTCGGCCTGCGCCGCCGAGAGCCCGAGAGCGGCACGGAGAGCCGGCCCGGCGCTCACGTCCACGGTGGGCGTGTCCTGCGCGGCGCCGGGCAGCCTGAGCGAGCGGATCACGGCGGGAAGGCGGGACGGCTGTTCGTCGTGCAGCGCCGCGGCGAGCAGGCGTAGCAGGTAGGAATTACGGTGCCGAGCCGCTTCGGGCAGCAGCACGTGCAGGTGTCCGGCATCGAAGCCGAGGCGGGCGGTCCACCGCACCCAGGCATCCCGGGTGGGATCGTCCTCCGCCCCGACGGCGGTGATCAGCCGGTCCCGAACCCAGCCCGCGAGCTCGTGGCCCTGGGCCGTCTCATATGCATGTCGTCCGTCCTCGCCCGGGTTCGCTGCCCCGGGCAACGGCCGGAGTGTGAATCCGGCGGCCAGGGCGGGGAAGGCGGTGAGCACGTGCTGCAGACCCTCCGGAGACGTCCGGAACACGTCGGCCGCGCTCTGCAGGGCGATCGGGCTCAGGGGGCCAAAAGATCCGGTCCGGTTCCCCGGCCGCATCCGGTACGACGCGAGCGCCGTCCGGACCAGGTCGGCGGGCAACTCGCGCAGCAGCTCGAACGACAGACCCGCCTGGATCAACCGCCCCACGAGGTAGCGGTCGTCGACCGTCAGCCCCACCCTGCCGGTGAGTTCGGCCAGCAGCACGATGTCGCGCTCGGTACGGACCCCGGCGCCCGCCAGGCGCAGGCGCAGCCGTTCGGTGCGGGACCCTTCGGCGCGCAGTCGTTCGAGCCGTAGCCGGTCGATCCGGGACAGGGCCGGTGGATCGATGTCCCGTTCATCGCCCAGCACCGCGCGCAGATCGTCGCGCAACGGCAGCAGATCCGCGGGCCGCACCGCAAGGTCCCGGACGACGGAGTACAGCGGCCCGGGGTGCACCTCGATCGTCTCAGCCACCTCGAGCACGTCGTCGGGGACCTCACCGAGGACGCCGACCAGCTCGACCAGCCGGTCATGACCGGTGCTGTCCAGCTCCAGCGCCCCGGCCAGCCGCGCGACCCGGTCGGGATGGAATCCGGTCAGCGGATCGGTCAGCCGGTTCCCCAGCCATCCCGGCAGATCCCTGTCCCGCAGCCAGGCCTCCACCGCGCCGGCGGGGTCCACGGCAGGCATGGGCTGCGCCCAGCTGGTGACCAGATCGCCCCCGCTGGGAAGGCCGCCGGGGAAAGGACGGAGTTCCGCGTGAGCCGAGTCGAGAGCGAGCAGCATGTCCCCGAATTGCGAGCGCAGGATGCCCGGCTCGGTGCCCGGCTCGGCCAAGGTCGCCCGCATCAGATCGAGGATCGTGCGCAGAGAGGTAAAGGGAACTGGCTCAGTCGATCCGGCGAGCCGCTCCCGCACCTGCACGCCGTACCCGTGGTCGTAGTCGTGGATGATCCCGGCCAGGATGCCGCCCAGGTCCGCGGAGGACTTGTCGGCGAGCAGCTCGCCGTACGGGTCCGCGGCGCGGATTTCGGTGTTCTCGGCGCCCAGCCAGGCACGCCGGACGGGATCGATGTACGTGTCCTGCGCGAGCAGCGACTCCGGTTCGAGCCAGTGCCACTGGGCCCCGTCGTGGGCGAGCACCGCTGGACGGAGCGACGCGCCCGGGCTGGGCTGGTACGACACCAGCGCCAGGCTGCCCGGGGGGAGCTCGTCGAACCTCGCGAGGCGGCCCCGGGTCAACCGGGGCAGGTCCCGGGTCCGGATCGGCATCGGCGAGTCGTTGAGCAGCTCCGACATCGTTTCTCGCGGGACGCCGTACCGGGCCTGGTAGGCACCGGCGGCGAAGGCCGCGGCCGGGATTGCTGCCGGGAACAGGTCGGCGTAGTCGGCAAGGATGCGCAGATACTGCTGGAGCCGGGACACGGACGGGAACGGGTCACCAGTCGTGCGGGCCAGCTGCACGGTCATCGATGCGGAAACATGGGACGCCGGTGTCACCCGGATGGCGACCGCGTTCTCCCAGAGCGTCGTCCGCCCGCGGTCGTCGACGGCAACGGTCCTGGCCCGCAGGTCGTAATCGCGGGGTTCGGTCAGACCGGCGGCTTGGAGTTGCACTTGGGTCTGCAGCCGGCCGGACAATGCCTCGGCCCACTCGAGGCGGTCACCGCCGGCCGGAGGATCGGACGGTTGCCATGGGATGACCACGATCCGGTCCTGGTCGATCGGCTGCGAGCGCAGGAATTCCCCGGCCGTGCTGGTCGCGGGATCCTCCTCTGCGAGGAACAGATAGGTGATGCCGTCCGGCGGCTCGGCCTCGTGCGCGGCTTGCCACAGTTCCTCGTTGCCGGCCTGGGTCAGCGACCCGGTCAGCAACACCCGGGACTCGGCCGCGGCACCGAAGAAAATCCTGGAACAGTGGTTGTCGATGTCCGGCACGTACGCTCCCAGCGGCGGGTCTACGCTTCGCCGCCCGCGGCACTCTGCCAGCGGTAGGAGGACGAGGGACAGCCCCCCGTACGGGGACATCACGACGTCCGTCCCCGCGGGTCGCGGTGTCCCCTGAATCGGCCTCTGTCGCGATCCGAGTGGGAGCTGCGACGCTGGTTAAGGTTGTCCAGACGGCAGGAGAACAACAGATGACCACGCCGATCAATATCACACCGCAGATGCTGATGCAGGCCAACGCGGACTGCCTGAACACCGCGGGAAGCATCGAAAGCCAGCTTGCCCACATCCGCAACGCCGTCGCCGAGCTGGCCGGGTCGTGGCTGGGAGTGAGCTCGAAGCGCTATCAGGATCTGATGGAGGACTACGACGCGTACGGCGTGATCATGAACAATGCGCTGCATGGGATCGGTGACGGCCTGATGGGTAACTTCCACAATTACACGACCGCGGAGTCCACCAACGTCGCCGGCATCGAGGTGGTGCACGACAACCTGCCCGCCGCCAACCTCGGCTGAGGAGGAAAGCATCATGGGCGTGGAGGACAGCACCCTACGGGTGCCGCTGGAGCTGGAGTACGCGGGCAAGGAGATGTCCGACACCGCGCAGCAGATCGAGATGCAGCTGCACGAGTTGAAGGGCAAGCTCATGCCCCTGCAGGACTACTGGCAGGGCCCGGCGAAGACGTACTACGAAGAGCTGCAGGCGCAGTGGAACTTCGCCGCCGAAGGCCTGTTCGGCGACGAACACGGCCTGCTCGGTCAGATCGCCAGTGCCCTCAACGTGAACTGGAACAACTACGCCGACGCGGAGTGGGCGAACGTCCGCACCTGGCAGCCCGAGCTGCCCGGCCGTTGACCGCCCGGCCGAGCGAGGGATCCCGGCCGGGCGGAGCCGGCGCCCCTGGCTCGTCAGTCCTGCGGACAGCGCAGGATCTGCCGGCCCATCGCCGCGAGGCCGGCGGCATGCTCCGGCAGCCGTCCGGCCAACGCGGCCAAGTCCTCCGCCCACCGCACGCGCACCCCGGTGGCTGGCAACGTCAGCTCTCGCACCCCCTCGACTCCCTCCGGCACCGTGATCCGGCCGCCGATCAGGTCGTCGGCGAGCCTCCGCACGGCCGATCCGGCCGCGCCGGCGCGTGCCAGCGTGATGCCGGCGGGATCGTCCGGCAGCAGCACGGGAGCGGCGGTCACCGGATCGAGCACGGCAAGAGCACCGGTGCCGGCATGCCGGACCACCACCGCCCCGGTGGCACCGGCCTCGATCCATCCGTACTCGCCCACCGGCACCGCATGCAGCAGCCGCACCAGCTCGGCATACCCGGCGACCCGGGTGCCCGACCCCGCGGTGGCCCGGGGAACGAACCCGGCGAGCAGCTCCGCGGCAACCGCCCGTACCAGGGCAGGCGGCATCCCGAGTTGCACCCCGGCACCGGTGAACACGATCCGGGTGGCAGGCTGAGGCAGTGCGGTGGCCAGTGCCAGCGCTTCGTGGGGCAGGTTTCCGTACGGGTCGACGGCCCGCCCCGCCGCGGGAAGAACCCGCACGCTGACCGCTTCCCCGGCGGGGGCGGGCGCACCCCGGGCGTCGAGATGGAGCACCCGGTGCCCGGCCCCGGTGACGGGCCCATGCACGTCGAGCTGGTCCGTCCATGCCTGGACCGGCAGGCCGAGCTGCGCCGCTCGCGCGTCCAGCCCGGCGAGTGTCAGCTGGTCGGCGAAGCCGCGGGGCAGCGCCACGATCATCCGGTCCAGCACCTCCTGCGGTTGCCGGTCGCGGAAGGCAGCGAGCCGGCGCCAGTCCAGCTCCGCGTTCCCCAGCGGAATCACCGGGGCGAGATCGGGCAGCACGGGGCCCGGGACTGCACCGGCGGTCACCGGATCGTGCGGGCTCACCTCGATCGCGCCGACGAGCAGACCGGCAGAACCGACAGCGGTGCGCCCGTCGGCGCACAGCTCGTGCGGCCGGCGCAGGAGCAGGGGAAGCGGGCCGCTCATGTCAGCACGCCGTCACCTTCTCGACCAGGAGGCCGACCAGTACGGCGAGCTGCTCCTTGCTGTCGGCCCGCAGCCGTTCCCGGAGCTGGTTCGATCGCAGCACCCAGCGGTACCGCAACATCGGCGGTACCGGGCACCCGGCCACCGAACGCAACACCTCGCCCCACTGTGCCTCGGTGTGCGACGAGGGCAGGCGCAGAGTGGCGCCTATCGCCCCAAAGACGAGCGCGTTGACCAGCGCCGGATCCTGCCGACCCGCCTGGGCGGGATCGTCGCGCACCAGCCCGCGGACCAGGTTCACGGTCTGCGCGGCGGTCAGTTGCTCCTCGTACAGCTTGAAGAGCAGTTCGTCGTCTTGTTTGCTGCGCTGCTCGACGGTCCGGACGTGGGTCAGATAGCGCACCGCGAATTCACTCCGGGAGGGCTCGGACAGCTCCAGCACCACGTGGTAGGCGGCCAGCTCGCGGTTGTCCGGCTGGGCAGCGACCAGCCCGGCCAGCGCGGCGGACACCTGGGGCGTGTGCAATTCCTCCCGGTGCTCGCGCAGATAGGAGGCGGCGGCCGGCCAGTCCGGGGCTGCCAGCCAGCCGGTCAGCACGGCGGGAGCGACCGGCAGGGGGGAGCCCCGGCCCGCGGGTGCCTCGGCCAGCGCCCGGTCCAGCTCGGCATGCTCGGACTCCGAGGTGCTGAGCCGCCAGGCGACCCCTACCTCGTCTCTGGGGACGGCGGTGACGGTTACGAGGTTGTAGGCCCTCAGCAGCCGGGTGAGCCGTCCCGAGAGTCCCGTGCTGACGACGACGGGACGTGCACCGGCCGCGTGATAGTGGTGCAGCGCCGAGCCGAGCACGGTGAGGTCCGGGATGTCGCGGACCCGTGCGCCGGCTACGGTGGCCTTCGCCTCGCCGGTGTCCTGCTCCGGGCCGGGGGCGGCGTTCCAGCCGGTGTCCTTCTCCCAGCGGCCCAGGCCGTCACCGTCGACCAGGATCAGCGGAGAAGCGGTGTTGCGCGGCGTCGCGATCACCGCTTGGCGCAACCGCTCGTGCGGCCGGCCGATCACCAGCACGGCACCGGCGCGGACGGCCAGCGAGCCAGTCTTGAGCACGCCGTGCACCCGCGCGGTGACCACGGCCGGGTCCAGCACTCCCGGGGTGGGAGGCATTTCCGTAGTGGGGGGCTCTACCGCCGGAGCCGGAGCCAGCGCCGCCTCGACCGGAGCCGGTGCCAGGGCTGGGGCCGGAGCCGACAGCGGGGGCAGCGGCGGCGGGGAATCCCGCTCGGGGGCAACCGTCTCGAGTGTGACCCGGCGTACCGTCCGGGCCAGCGCGAGCCGTTCGTTCTGCCGGGTCACCAGCGGTGAGATCCCGAGGTGCCGGTGCCGGTAGTCATGGATCAGCTGCTGCTGTTCCTGGGCCAGTACCCACCATGCTTCTCCCGCCCGGTCGCGTGCGGCCAGCAGCCCGGCCAGCTTCTCCCCGGCCGCCGCACGGGCATCGCCGACAACGGCCAAGCCTTCGTAGCGCAGCAGGTTCAGCGCCTCGGACGCATTCACAAACGCGGCGGCGGCCTTGTCGAGCCCGGCCTCGTGTGCGACAAGCCGATCGAACTCGGCCACCCGTGACGGTGGTGCCGCCGCGGCGGCATCGCGCGTCGGCAGGTTGAGGGCGATGCGGGCGTCGGCCAGGCTCATCCGGAGCCGGACCATGGCCCGGTCGCCGGGCTTCGAGGTGAGTACGATCTTCGTGCGGCTCAGGTATCCCGCGGGCCGGATCACGCGCCTTGCGGGATGCTGCGGGCTGACCAGGACCCGGCGCCGGCGCAGGCCGTTGCGCAACCGGCGGGGCAGGGCCAGTGTCACCTCGATCCGGCCCAGATAGTCGACAGCGACCGACCGGCTCTCCGGTTTCACGTTGTCCAGCACAGCTGCCGCCGCAGTACTGGTCTCGTCGGCCACGAACATGTCACCCGAGCCCGCGCCGGTGCCGCCCGTCTCCAGCGGCTGGTACGGGTCCCCGGGGAAGCCCCGTCCCACCAGCGGCACCTGAAGCTGGCGGGTCGTCTGGTCCAGCCGGTCGGTGCCGATGTGGTGATCGCCCTGATGCTGGCCGATGTGTTCGCGATAAACGCCGGTACTGACGTCGCCCAGCGAGGCGCTCTCGGGCATCATCCGGACGGTGATCCGGGCCCTGCCGCCGAGCACCTGTGCACTGGTCACCGCCGGCAGGGTGTACGCCCTCGGGCCCAGCATTGCGGGCACTCCCGGCAGCAGCATGTCGGGAGTCAGCTGTTGCCGCAGCTCATATGCGCCCGCATACCCCGCTTTCGCAAGCCGGCTGGCCTCGCCGGCGAGTGCGGTGGCGACGGCGGCCTGCAGCGCACCGAGCCCGGTCAGGTTCTCGGCGGTGTAGCGGGGCGGCAAGGGCAGCCCGTTGCTCGTTAACCAGCCGGGTGGCAGCGTCGCCGGTCTGCTCACCACATAGCTCGCCGGGGTACGCACGGCGCTGTCACGGGGCCGGGGCGGTCTCAGCTCCCCCGCCCATCGGTTCTGCACCACGATGTCCTCGGCACTCCACAGCGGGGCGCCGATTCGCACCCCGCGGTCGAACACAGTTAGCGAGAACCGGACGCGGGTCTCGACAAGGCCCTTGATGCCGCGCCCGGAGCTCATGTCGGCGACGGTGTCCTTCCCGCCGCTCTCCTGCGCGTTGTCGATCCTGGAGCGGTATGCGATCGAGTCGCCCGCGCCGGCGGCGATGTTCTCCCGATGGGAGTTGGAGACGCCGGTGGCGGCGACGCCGGCCGCGAGGGTGTCGCCGTGCGACTGCTGTTCCTTGCGGGCCCGCATGTCCACGTGGACGTTCCTGATATCGAGATCCTGATGATCCGCCAAGAAGCCGAGCAAGGTCGGCGGAGCCGCCGGCTCAGCATACAGGCGCAGCTCCCGGGATCCCTGCGTGAACCGGCCGGCTTCCATGTAAAGCACGCCGATGCCACCGTCTGCCTGCGACGCCAAGAACCGCGCGATGCCATCCGGGCCGCTCGCATAGTTCAGGCGGCGGCGATTCAGCATGGCGTCGTCGAGGCCGGGAGCGGTCAGCGCGGCGTGCATCGCACGGATGAGCGGCCGGCCGGCCTCGGCCGCCTCGTCGCTCCCCCAGATTGTGCTGTCTGCCGGCACGTCCGCCGCGATCTTCAGCCCGTCGATCAGCCGCCGAGTGAGATCGGGAGTGCGGACGGGGCGTTGCAGGCCCATGCCGATGTTCAGCCCGGGTGCCAACCGGATCCGAGGCGTATCGGCGGGCCGCCACGGCTCGTCGATGGTTCCGGTGTCACCCGGCAACCTCCGGAGCAGCCCGAGCCGGTCGGCCTCGTCGGCCGGCAGCCGCAGATAGATTGCATTGCGCACGATGCCGTCGCGGCGGGCTGACTTGGTGTGCCGCCAGCGACGCGGGTGCAGCGCGTGTGGCAAGGCGGCGTACTTGTCCGGCTCCGTGGTGACCTCGATCGCGGCGGTCACCACCAGGTCGAACTTCACCACGACGGAGCGTACTGTGCCCTTGCGGTTGGTGGTGATCCGTTCGATTGCAGCGCCCACGGTCTCGCTGTCTTCGGTGGACCGGGACCACAGCAGCCGTTCGTATTCGCCGCTGATCTGCGCCCCGCCACCGTTGAAGGTGGAATCGGCGGCCGTACGCCGGACGTTGGTGCCCATCGCGACACGGGCGGCGACCTGTCCCTCGCGCATCGCGGAACCGCTGGCTGCAAGCATGCCGGAAATCCCCGACTCGGCGCCGATCGTGCCGTAGACCTGCAGCACATCCGGGTTGGTGAGCCCGGCCAGCACGGCCAGGTCGGTGGTGGCGCCCTCGTCGCCCGGTGTGATCTTGTCCCGGTCCCAGCGATCGCCCAGCATGCGCGGCAGCCCGGTGATCTGCTCCTCCGGGGAGAGACGGTCCTGCAGCGTGCTCCACAGCGGCATGCCGGGCAGCAGGGCGTCGGCACCCCGGAGCCCATGCAGCTTCGTACGTGAATCCCGGTCCGGGTAATGCTGGGTGTCGCGCAGCGCGGCGGTCGCCAGGTCCCGGATCGGGCCGGCGGCGGGCAGCCCCAAGACCGATAACCAGGAGGCGAGGGTCACCGTGCCGGCGCCGTCGACCCAGTCACGCAGGTTGTCCCGCTCCACGGATGTGTTGCGCCGCACCCCCAACGGATCCGGACGCGGTTCGAACGTCACGGGGTAGTCACTGCTGAAGGGCATCCGCGAAGACTGGTCAACCAGGACGAGGACCGGCCCGGTGTCCTCCAGCCGGTATCGAGGAATGTCCTGGCCGGCCGGTCCGGGGACATGCTTCGGCACGATCGCTGGGGTGGTGAAGTCCTGCCGCGGCTCCAGCTTGCGGACCACCCGGCGGCCGAGCCCCAGCCGGGAGCGGCGGTCGCGGCCCAGGAAACGGCGGCGGTAGGCGTACACGTCGACTCGAAGGGTGAGCCGGCCGGCGAAGACCTCCGAGTGGGGGGTGCCCCCGCTGATCCAGAGGTCCTCCCCTCCGAACCGGGCACCGCTGCGCTGGCGTTCACGCATGCGCACCTCCACGCCGGCGGACGGGGACAGCGCGGCCGAGACCCGATGCAGGAACCGGACGACGGCACCGCCCTCGAGGGCGACACCCATGCGAACCTGCCGCCCGACGACCACCCTGTGCTGGGTGCCGCTGACAGTGGTGGCCCGTACCGCCACGTCGCGCTCGGTGCCCTGATGGGTCAGCCCGCCGGTGTAGTGCCCGGAGACGTCGACGACCAAGTGCCTGTCCCGGAACCACCGCCTCCGGGACAGCACGGCGGTGTGGCCCCTGGCGAGCACGGCCTTCTGGTTCTGCGTCAGCCCCGCCGCACTCACTACCCGGTCCAGCTCCGCCTGGTTGCGTTCCCGCCGCCGGGCCGCGCCGCTGGAGAACGTCAGGGCGGTCCGGCCGGTGCTGTCGTACCGGGGCAGGAACCCGCCGGGAAAACGGCGGACGAGGGCGTCCACGTCGGCGCGCAGCCCAGCGAATCCGTCCAGGCCCCGGGTGATCGACGGGCCTCCCGTGTACGCCCACGGCGGCACGTGCCATGCGACTCCCGGTTCCCGTACGAGCGTGCCCGCACCGGTGAGCAGCGCCGGCAACCGGTTGAGCGGAAGCCGGCCGACCGTCGTGACCTCGACGGTGAAGGCGCCGGGGGCACCACCGGCGGTGTACGGCAGACGGGTGAAGGGCCGCTCGCGCAATGCCGGGGTGAATTTCAGCGTCTCGGTGATCGTCACCAGGACGTTGGCCACGTCCTTGAGCTCGGCGCCGGCACGGGTCTGTCCGGTTGCCGCCTCCGATGCACTCAACAATCGGCTGAACCCGAAGAAGACCTTGGCCTGAACATAGGCACCGGGCATGCTGTAGCGCACCGGTACCAGGGAAACCGCCGGGCCCACCTGACTCTCATGGGTTGTCGTCGTGCTCGTGTTCTGGCCGGGCTGCAGGCGGAAGGTGGACTTGGCGATGTCCGCCAACGCGGTGACGGCCGGCGCGCTGCCCTCCACCCGCAGGGCGAGCGAATGCGCGTCGTGCGGGCTGGTGATCGAGGGCGGGTGCACGGGCCCATCCAGCGCGGGAAGCACCATGCCGAGGATCGACGCCTCACCGAGCTGGTCGCGGGCGGCCTTCGCACCGACGGTACCCGGGCCGACAGCCTTGCTCGGAGCGAGCAGGCTCAGGATCGTCTCGACGGTGTCGTTCCACGAAGCGGAGGCCTCGGCATCGTTCAGCCGAGCGCTCACGATGGCCGTCGGGCTGAGATAGTCCTTGAGGTGCGAGATGCCGGTGACTGGCACCGCGATCTCGGTCTGCGGCCGCGTGGTCGCCAGGGCGATGTCGTCGTCGATGCGGAAGTAGCCGGTCGCCCGCACCGGGTCACCGGGTGTGGAGTCGGCAGCCGGTAGCGCGACGCGGGCTTCGCTCACCGACACGGTGAAGTCGATGGCGGAGCGCAGCTGCCATGAGGCCTTGCCACTGCGGACGTTGCGGGAATCGATCGTCTCGGCGACGCGGCCGATCGATTCCGCGGGACGCGACATCAGCACCTCGCCGCGTACTGCGAAGCCGGGGCCGAGCCGCTTGGGCCAGCCGAACCCGAAGCCCAGCGACCCGCCGGCGGCGACGGTATTCTTCCGTCGGGCGCCTTGTTGGTGTTCGGTACGGGTGTCGTGCTTGGCCTTGTCGCCGCTTCCGTCGACCGGCCGACCGCTGCCCGGTCGCCGGACTGCGGCGACAGTCACCCGGAACCAGCCACCCGTACGGCTGTGGCGCACGTCGAAGCTCCTGCCGCCACGGGTGAAAGTGCCCAGCTCGTTGTCGAACATGGCCTTGATGTCGGAGAGGTCAAGGGTGTGAGGCAGTAGCGGGCTGCTGCCTCTGCGCTCGTGCACCGCCTTGGCGATGCTGGCTGACAGTCGGCGCCACACGTCGGCGCTGGTATCGACCCGTTCCAGGGCGAGCAAATCCGGCCGGGTGGCGTAGAACCCTGGCAGCTCAGGGGTCTCGGGCTCGGGGGACGCTGGGGGTACGTCGGTGATTTGCCGTGCCCGGGACGGCTGCGGCGGCGGCAGCATCTCGGCGATCTGCCGCATTCGCGGCGGCTCCGGCTCCATCGGCCACTCCGTCGCTGCCGGGACGGCCGGGCCGTCCTGTCGGCGGGGCACCGCGACGATATGCGTGCCGGCCGCGTTCAAAATCTCGCTGAGGATGTCGCCGGCGATCTCTTCGGGCCGGGTCAGCGGTGAGCCGTCACCCGGCGCGACCCGGCGCAGCCGGTCACCGTCGGGAAAGATCCAGGTTGGCTGCGGGGATGCTTGGAGGAACACCGGGGCCAAGACCAGCACGGCCTTGATGTCCCCGGTCAGCAGCCCGGCCCGCACATCGGTGCCGGCCGCTGGGATCGCTTCGGCACCCAGCAGGTCCTGGAGCCGGGCCATGGTCATCGGCAGGGCCGAACGGGTCAGCGTGGCCGGGTCGAGCCCGGCGGGCGGCCCGAATCGGGCCAGGTACACGGCGGCGGCCCATGTCGCGGGTGGCAGAACGGCGGGTATCCGCTGCTGGAGACCGGCGAGCCGCTGCCAGGATGGGGGTTCCGGACCGGCCGCCACCTGCAGAGCCTCGACGAAGGCTTCCCGGGCAGCGACCTGGCGGCGGGGCAGCACGCGGATCGCGGTGGCCGTCTCCCAGTCGGTCACGAGTCCCGAGGCGTCCACAGGCAGGCGACCGGGCGTACGGTCGCTGTCCTGATGCGGCGGCACCTGGACTTGCACCCCGAGGAAGTCAGCGAGCGACTGCGCGTCACCCGGCGTACCCGGCACAACCACCAGGCTGTCAAGGTACGGCTGCCCCTGAAAGAACCGCTGAGTGATCGGTGAGAACGGTCTCTCCTCGACCAGGTGCACCAGTCTGCCGTCCGCGGGCGCCGGTGTGCCCAGCGCGGTGACCAGCGTGACCGGGGGCGGCGCCTGGGTCATCGCGGGTCCGACGAGCAGCACCGCACCGGCCGGCGTGGGCATCACCTTGATGTCCGGGCACCCGTCGTGTGCGGACGTCATCGCGGCCAGCCCCTCTCGCCGTTCCCTCCGGTACGACGGGGGCGTGAGCCGCGGTGTTCAGTGTCAACGAAAGTAGGAGGTTCCACGACGGTGGTTCAGTCATCCGACAGATGTGCGGGGACCACGCAGTACTCATCCTTTCCGATGACCTGTTTCATGATCGAAAGGACGCCATGCGAAGGCTGAAGTACATGGGCGTGGCAGCCGCGCTCGTCATGGCCACGCTCGGCCTGTCCGGCACGCCGGCCCAGGCCGCGGCGCCGTCCGGGGAGTACGTCGCGCTCGGTGACTCGTACGCCTCCGGGGTGGGCGCCGGGTCGTACTCCGGCGGGACGTGTCTGCGCAGCGCGAAGAGTTACCCGCAGCGGCTGGTGAAGAAGGAGCCCGGCCTCAAGCTCAAGGACGCTACGTGCAGCGGCGCGACGATCGCCGACGTGCGTGACAAGCAGCTCGCGTCGCTGAGCAGCAACACCAAGCTGGTCACGCTCACGGTGGGCGGCAACGACGCCCAGTTCCGGACGCTGGTGGAGTACTGCCTCACGCAGTCCGACTTCATGTGCGAGAGCGGCACCTCCATGGTGAACCACTTCGCCCGCAACCAGATGGTGGACCAGCTCGCCGCCCTGTACGGCGACATCAAAAAGCGCGCGCCGCAGGCCAGGATCATCGTCCTGGGCTACCCGTGGCTGGTCGAGAAGACCGGCTCGTGCGGCGTCATCGACCTCAGCGCGGACCGGCGCACCTGGATGAACGGCACCGTCGACGCCGTCGCCGAGGGCACTACGAAGGCGGCCGGGAAGGCCGGCGTCGAGTACCTGGACATGCGCTTCATGTTCGGCTTCGGCAACCACGGGGCGTGTGGCAGCAGCCCGTGGATCAACGGGGTGAACCTGGCCAACCCGACCGAGACGTTCCACCCGAACGCCACCGGTTACGACAAGGCGTACGCGTACGCCTGGGACTACCTGTTCGAGTAGGCGCCCGCGCCCGCGGCCGTCCGGTTCGAGGTGAACCGGGCGGCTGCGGGCCTGTGCCCGGTCAGCGGCTCAATGCTCCCCTGGCTCGGTAAGGCGGGTGTACTCGCCGGCCGGCCGGTCACCCAGTCGCCGGCCGGCGTGCAACGCCGACGGCAGCAGCGCGGCTACTTCGTCGAGCGCCGCTGCAATGGTGACGGCATGGGAGCGTCCGACCTCCGCGGCGACCGCCAGAACGATCCGGGCCGCCAGTCCGGCCGTCGTGGCGGACAAGGCGGCTGTCAGCTCGTGCCGCGTGTCCGGGCCCGAGGCGTGAAGCCGATCGAAGCGATGCCGTGCGGCCGCGATGTCCTGCGGCGCAATACCGGCCGGTGCGGCGGCCCGCAGCGCCGCGGCGACGGTTCTGAGAACGGACAGGGTCTGCTGAGAGGGAGTCTGCCGGGGCAACTCGGCTGCGGTCCGGGCGACCTCGCGGGCCAGGGTGAGCACGCCGATGCCCTCGGCGGACGGCAGGTCGTGCTCCGCGGCGGCGAGTGCTTGCTCTACCCCGGCGACCGCGAGGTGCAGGCCCGCCATCCGCCGTTCGGCGTCGGCGCGCGGCGCCGCGAGCTGGCGGGTCAGGTCGCCGCGCAGGCAGATCAGTTCGCCCAGGCTCGGGCTGTTCGCGCAGGAACCACGGCTCGCCAGCCAGAACAGCAGTTCAGCCGGCACCCCATACTCACGGGGTTCGAGGTCGAGATGCGTGATCACGGTTTCCGCGATCACGGCCGGCGTCGAACCGGGACGAGCCCGGCTGTCGCGGATCAGCATGTCGTGTAACGGCGTCAGGAGCACCGGGTCGACTCGCAGCTCGGCAGCGAGCTCAATCAGCTCGCCCGGACTCCTGCCGGTCCGTGACGCCAGTCGCAGCACCTCGCGGGTGTCGGGCAGGTGACCGGTATGGACGGCGAGGTCGACAAGGGTTCGGGTCTGGGTGGGGGTGAGGCCGAGGTCGTTGCTGAGGGCGGGTAGGGTGTACGCGTCAGCGGTCGGACGGTCCATCCTTATCATGACGTCGGCGGGAACCCCGATCCGGCCGGCGATCGCGCGCAGCCGGTCGTCGCGGTCGCTGGTCATGGCATGCGCTGGCGGCGCGAACCGGCGCAGGATGGCGGGAATCCGGGACGGCCGTTCACCGGGCAGTGCTGTGCCGAGCAGGCGCATGACGTAGGAGCCCGGATGCCGGTCCGCTGCGGGCAACAGCACGTGCAGGCGTCCGGCGTCGAAGCCGAGCCGGGCAGTCCAACGCAGCCAGCTGTCGAGATCTCCGGAGCGGCCCTCGAGACGCCACCGGTCCCGGATCCAGCTCACGAGCGCGTATCCCTGTACGGCCGGGTCCTCTCCGTCTGGCAAGGGCTCGCAGGTGAAGCCGACGGCCAGATCGGGGAAGGCGGTGAGCACTTGGTGCAGGCCCGCCGGTGACGTCCCGAACGTTGCAGCCGCGTGTCGTAGCCCCGCCGGTCCCAGCAGACCCAGGCTCCGCGCGGAGGAGGCGGCGTCGAACGCGGGGCGCACCCGGTACGACTCCAGCGCAGCGCGCACCAGGTCGGCGGGCAAGACCCTGAGCAGCTCCCACGACAAACCGGCAGTGGTCAGGCTGCCCGTGACGGCCAGGTCGGCGGTGTTCAGCCCCACCCTGTCGGCCACCTCGGCAAGTAACACCACGTCGCGATCGGTACGGACCCCGGCGTGCGCCAGGTGCCGGCGCAAGCGGGTGGCCCAGGAATCACCGACCGGATCCATGTCGCTTGCATCGCGCAGCACCGCGCGCAGGTCTGCGCCGAACGGGAGCAGTTCCGACGGCGTCAGCCCCAGGTCACGGACGACGGCGTACAGCGGCTTCGGGTGCACCCCGATCTTCGCGGCTATCTCGGGCAGGTCGTGCGGCACCCGGCCGAGGACACCGGCGAGTTCCACGAGCCGATCGAAGCCGTCAGGGTCCAGGCCCAGGGACCGGGCCAGCTCAGTCACCCGGCCGGGGTGGGAGCCGGTTGCCGGCAGGGAGAGCCGGTTCACCAGCCAGCCGGTGACCGGCCCGTCGGGTGTGCGCGCCCGCGTCGTGGTCGGCGGCGCGGTCGGCGCCGGGGTCACGAGGACCGGCGCTGCGACCGGGTCCAGCAGTGCGATGGACGCAACAGCCGGATGCATGGTGGCGTCCAGGTTGTTGGTGGTGTACGGCATGCGCACTCCCCCGTCGGGTGCTCGGGTGGAGACAGCAACTTGCCGCCCCGCCGCACTCTGGCACCGGCGCGCGGGTGGGCGACAGGTCCCGGAGAGGGGGACATCGGGACGTCCGTCCCCGCACGACGCGGTGTCACCACAGGGGCCGCTCACCGGGTGCACAGCTCAGTCGGGGCACCTCACGACGGCCTGCATGACGTCGTCGAGGACTCCGGGATGTTCGCTCAGCAAGGGGCGCAGCTTGGCAAGCTCCACGACCCATTCCCCCCGCACCCCGCCGGCCTTGGGCAGTTGAGGTCCGAGCTCGTTGATGTCGGCCACCACCTTCTCCCGCGGCCTCGTGCCGCCGATGAGGTCGCTGAGTGCCATGGTGAGCCGATAGCTGACCACGTCGTCCAGGCCCTGGTCGGCGAGGGCAGCCAGCTGGGGCAGCAGGGCGGGCACCTGCGGTGGGGCTCCCGTCAGCAGGGGCCCGAAGATGG
The DNA here is from genome assembly GCA_934667465.1 of uncultured Actinoplanes sp. Lineage (GTDB taxonomy): Bacteria > Actinomycetota > Actinomycetes > Mycobacteriales > Micromonosporaceae > Actinoplanes. The sequence goes on from CAKUMG010000002.1 coordinate 22,307, forward strand.
CGCCGGGCTTGGTCCGCTCGCTGAGCAGGTCGATGGTCGCGTCGAGTTTCCCGGCGTTCGCCAGGTGCAGGACGGCCCGGTGCCCGGCGAACGCCGGGACCCGGGCGCTGATCTCCTCCACCTGACCCAACTGGAGGCGCGGATCCGCCCCCATTTGCCGGATCGTGCCGCGCAGTGTCTCGGGTTCGCTCAGCCGGGTGGTCAGGAAGTTGCCGACCGCCATCGTGGGGCGCTCGAAGGGTGGGCGCCTGCGGACGACGCCACTATCACCGATGAGGTCGGCGCTCAGATCTTCCCGTACCGTGGCCGGCTGCTTCGTGCCCGGCTCGCGGATCGCCCACGGCGGAGGACCGAGGTTGACGAGCGAGCCGCCGGTGGACAACCCGGGCGCCTGGTAGAGCACGGCGGCGTTGCGGGTCGTCAAGGTCTCCTCCAGCGTGGCGACGTCGCCGAGGGTCACGACCAGCGGCACCTCACCGGACCACCCGAACACTTCGAGCCGCTCGTCCAGCGTGGCTCGCACCTGGCCGGTCACCGCCGCGCCGGGCCGTTGCACACCGGCCACGATCATCGGCTGTGCCAGGTCCTGGGCGAGCTGGGCAAGGACGGGCAGGTGCTGTCTGACGCCGGTGTCCGGCCCGATGACCTCGATTGCGTAGGTGTCGCCGCCGGCGGTGCGCCACTGGAACAGCTCGGGCTCTTGCGCCTGCACGCCGTACAAGGTCTCGCGTAGCCCCGCCAGGTCGAAGCCGGCGGGCAGGTCGGCGTACAGGATGGTGCCCGGTTGCAGCGGGAGCAGGCCGGGCTCGGCGGCAGCCACGTCGATGACCGCAAGGTTTTCGCTGTCCTTGTGGCGGGTCACCAGGAACGGGCGGTCCGCAGCCACGACGAGCACCTGTCCGCCCGGGGCGAGGTCGCGCAGGACGTACGAGAGGTGGACGTAACCGTCGGCTTCCGACGGCGTGGTGCCCACCGCCGCGATGACGTCCTTCCGCAGCGGGGCCGTGATCGTCCGGTGGCCGGACAGGGCATCGTTCAGCAGTCGACGGACCTGGTCGGGAGGCATGCCCAGTTGCGCCCCCTCGGACGTGAGTACCAGGCGCTGTGATCCATTGAGCAACGCCTCTGCGACGGCGGCACGCGTGGCTGCCGGCAGCACCTGGACCCACTCGCCGGTGCCGGGCGTGACCTGGGTGCCCGCCGCGTCGAGATCCAGCACCCGGTGCTGGGCCAGAGGCAGGTCACCGGCCACCGTGGTGTCGAGGGCGCGGACGGGGAACCGCACCGGCATGCCGAGCCGGTCGGCCCACTCGCCGAGTTGCGCCAGACTCCGGTCGCCGACGAGTTCGGGTGGCGCCACGAACACCGACCGGTCCAGCGACTCCGCCGGGTAACGGTCAAGATAGAGCCGCAGTCTTTCCGAGTCCACCATTCCGGATTTCAGCGGGACCAGTGTCATCATGCCGGGTGCCTCGGGGCGCGGGCGCTCGACGGCTTCCTCGACGCGCGCGCGAGACAAGCCCTGGCTGTCGAGGAACAAGACGTCCTTGCCCATGACGATGCCGGTGGCGCACAGCGGCTTGTTGAACGACAGCGGGAGGTCTTTCGGCATGGCTGCTCCAGGGTTCAGCAGTTGGAGAAGGTCTCGGTCAGGACCCGAAGGTTGTCGAGGTATGGCTGCGCTTGAGCCGCAGTGAACCGCCGGGGCAGACCGAGGCGCTGCAGCCGGTCCCGCCCGCGGTCCAGCCGCAGCACGTTCATCCAGCGCTCGGTGGGAGTGACCACGCAATCCGCGACCAGCGACAACGCCCGCTCGTACGTCTTGTTGCCCGCCGGCTGCGCGGCTTCGTCCGGCGTCAACGACAGCATCAACCCCACCGCCTCGACGATCCGGGCATTGCTCAGCGCCGCATCCGGCATCGCGGCCGCCCCGCCGTCGGGCCGCAACAGGCCGCGGGCCAGTCCGGCCGCCTGCGCACCGGTGAGCTTGCCCTGGAGGAGAAGGCTGAGCAACTGGTCGTTCCACGCCCGCCGCTGCGCCTGCGTCGTCTGCGGTTGCAGATAGTGCAGTGCTGCCAGCGGGGACAGCGGTCCGGCCGGTGCCTGCCGATCCAGCCCGTCCTCCTGGTTGCGGCCATCCGGGGCGATCGGTGCGAGGCCTTGCTGATCGGGGCTGCCGAGCCCTCCGGCTTGCCGAGCCAGACCCAGCACCACCTCGTACGCGCGCAACTCCCGGTCACCCGGGTAGGTTTCCACCCGCTCAGCCAGCACCGCGGCGGCATCCGCGGCGAGCAGCCCGGGCAGGTGCCCGGCCAGGTACTCGCCTGCCTCGGCCCAGCTGGGAACGTCCAGCCAGTCCTCAACCAGCCGCTCAGGTGCCGTGCGCTCCGGCGCGGGTGTACCCGTGCTCGTGAGATGCTCCGGCCCGAGATCTCTCCCCTCTGCACGCGCCCGCCCGTCCGATCCGGTGGCCGTCCACACATGGTCCATGCCGGATGGTGCGCGGACTACATGGTGCACAGCGGCGTGGGCCAGCAGCTCGAGCAGGGGATGTGAGGGCTCGGGCGCGACCACCAGCGGTTCGCGCCCCTCGGCGCGGTACCGGCGGATGAGCGAACCCAGCGCGGTCAGCTCCCGGCTGTCCGCAGCCAGGGCGCCGGCCACCAGCACGGGCTGGGTGACCCGCAACGTCGTGAGCCGGGCGAGCAAGCCGGAGTTGACGGTGCCGATGACGGTCAGATGCCCATGCCGCTCGACACCCGGCCCGGTCTTGAGAGTGTCCTCGGTGAGCAGCCGTTCCGGCGGCCCGTATTCGCGGTATCCCCCGGGGCCGTCCCCGATGACGAGGTGCCGGGCGCCGTTCGGACCCAGCGGTTCAGTGCCGCCTTCGGGATCGACGATGAGCAACCGGACGTCGAGGGCATGGGCCAGGATCGCCAGGGCATCCGCCGGTTCGGTGTCGTTCCACAACGCCGGGTCGCGCAGGTGCAGGGCGAACGCCTGCTCGCGCGTCCACGGACGTCCCGCCTGCTCGGCGGCGAAGTACTCGCCGATCTCCGCGGCGCGCGCAGCGTCGGGATTTCGGTCGTAGTAGGTCCACACGTACGGCCCGGCCCACTCGAAGAAGGCGTCGGGGTCGAGGTCTTGGAGATTCCGATCCGGGTCGTCACCATAGGCGGCTTGCAGAAGGGCTTGCAGCTCTGGAGGGGACGCCTGGACGATGAGACCGTTCACCTCGTGCCCCCGCAGGGCCGGCACCGGGAGGCGGCCCGCGGCAAGCCGGTCGGCAGCGTACGCGAGGAGGTCCTCGCCGCTGGTGACGCCGTCCGGCAGCGGTACGCCCTGCCGGAGCGCGGCTGCCACCATGACCGTCACGAGGCCGTGGTTCCCGTCGCCCTGCGGCCGGCCGTAGGCCGACCAGCTCCGGGGCAGCACGATGTTCGGTGCCGCCGTCGGATTCTCCGGCGATGCCTCCACCGCTTGGGGACGGTGACGGAAAGCGGCGACCACCATGGCCAGGACCGCGGCGCCGGCCCCGCCGAACACCCGGTAATCAGCCGGGTCGACGGTGGCGGGGACACTCCGGCGGACCAGCCCGTTGCCCGCTGTGACTTCCCACCCGAGCGTTGCAAAGGCCCTCTCCCGTCGCGACGCCGGTGCGGCCGCCGCGACGACGAGAGCCTGCACCTCGCCCGCCGGCAGCTCGGCGACGAGGTCTCCCAGCGCATAAGCGGTACCGTCTGCGGAGGTCAGCCCGACCTCGCGTACGGCAGCCGTGCCCCTGGCAAGCGGCGCCAGAAGATGATCGAGCAACGACCAGTCCGTGGTGAGCGAGGCGAAGGCGATCTGCACGGGCCTGAGCGAGTCAGCCGGTACCCGGCCCTCGGTCGCATGGTGGAGGATGTGGGCGCCTGCGGAGATCCGGAAGGACAACGCGACCGGTTCATCGAGTTCGACGGCGGGCAGCACCGGCACCCGGGACCGACCGGCATCCCTGGTGCGCTCCACCAACGGGGTGACCTCGGTCAGCGCTACGGCGTGATCGAAGGCGGCAGCATCGGCGGCGATCCGGGTGGCCCGGTGGGCGAACACGTCGTCGAACGTCGCCGCCCGCAGGTCGTCCGGCGCCAGCTGCCCCGGTCCCGGCACGACTGCCATGTCGGCGAGGCTGCGCCGGGTGGACTGGGCCTGGTCGTGCAGCCGGCCGATCTCCGTCTCCGCGATGCCCAGGTCGCGCCGCAGGCGGTCGGCCCACACCCGATACCCGGCCGCGATCTCGGCGGGCCCGGCGCCGTCTTTGATGGCGTGCCGCTCGGTGAGGATGTACGCGATGACCGCCCGCGGAGGAGCCGGCACACCGCCCGGGGCCGGTGCGGCAAGCTTGATCACCGCGAGCAGTGCCGCCGGCGACAACCAGGTGTGCCGGACCCGGGCGATGACATCGACCGGCAGTTCCCCCAGCTCGGCGCCCAGCGTGAGCAACTCGGCCGGCGTCACGGGGCGCTCTGTCACCGTGTCGGCAGGCGCTTCCCAGCCCACCGACGTCAGCCGCTGCCGTGCCCGGGCGACCGCAGCCGTCCGGTCCTCCCCGCCGTTCAGTCCGGCAAGCGCCGCTCGCGCCCCGGCGGGGCTCCGCGGGTCGACGAAGCTCCCGGCGTCGATGTCCAGGTCGGCGGCCAGCAGCAACAGCCGCGCCGGATCCTCGACTCCCAGCGTTCTGGCCAAGTCCCCGATGCCAGCCGGCACCAGGCCCCTGCGGAGTGAGAAACCGGTGAGCCACTCGACACTGAGACCGAGGGAGGCCGACAGACGCTGCCGGATCGTGGGGTCCCAGCCCTTCTCCGGATACCGGGCGACGGCGTCCTCCACGAGGGTCGCCGTCAGGGTGGCCCACTCCCCCGCGCTTGTTGCTGTCTGCGCCTCCGCACCGGTGAGCTCCGCCGGATTCAACCCCGCCACGACGGCCCGCCAGCGTTCGACCCACGGCTGCAGGTCGGTCCGGCCGGCATCAGCAACGGTAAGACCGTGGTCGGTGAGAAAAGCCGCCCATTCCCGTGGGTGGTGCGGCAGGAGGGGGTCGCGGGTGAAGAGCTGCTGCCGAAGGTGGATAACCAGTCGGTTTCCGTCCTTGGTGATCTCCTGCGGCAGCGAAGTGGTCAGCCGCAGCACCCTGGCAGGCGGGATTCCCAGTTCGGCGGCGGCGACATAGGCCACCAACAGTCTTTGCGCGTGCTCGTCGTCCTCGGCAGCCGCGCGCAGGTACGGTCCCATACCGTCCATCCACGACGGATCAGCCGCCCACTTGGCGACAAGGGCATCGGGCTTGATGACCGAGCTCAAAGTCGTGGCAGCCAGGGCGACCTCCCGCAGGTCGAGCGTGGCACTGTGCTGGACCAGCTCACGCAGGACCGCGGTGTTCATGTCGAGGTGCCGGGCCCACCAGCCGGCCAGCAGGACGTCCGCCTGATTGCCGGGAGGTTCCACGAACAGGGGTTCGTCCAGGCTCAACGGCCGGCCGGTGGGTTGCTCCGAAAGCTGGTGAAGCAGCGGATCCCAGTCCTGGGCAGGCACGTCGAACAGCCGGTGCTCAGCAGCCGGAAGCTCTAGCAACCCGTCCGCCAGACGCTCGAGTTGGTTGACGGCCACCTGCACATGAAGCTGGAGAGAAGGGGTGCGGGCATGTGCTGCCGTGCGCACGCTACGGGCGGTCAAGCGAGCTGCAGCGGCGGCCAGGGCAACTGCCTTGTCCTGTGGCGACCCCCCGTCAGCGGCAGTGGCATCCGACAGCCGGGACCGGGTCGATGCGGTGTCCTCGTCCCCCAGACCGGCACGAGACGCTGCCCGTTCCGCAGCCTTCGCCATGGTCAAAGCATGTGCGGTGCGCTTAGATCCGGCCTCCTCGATCAGCAAGATCGCAGCGCCGGCGACGTTCCGGGCCGCCGACAGCACCGCCGGCGAAATGGCGCCGAGGCGCTCGGGCGGCGCGCTTTCCAGCACCCGAAGCGTGTCGACGGTTCGCGTGGCGGCCACGCGCACGCCGTCTCGCCGGCCGTCCCGTGCACGCGTCAACGGCATCTGCTGGGCGCGCATGCCGTCACGGACGTGATGCAGTGCCGCCAGCGAAAGACCGGCCGGACCGATGCCCTGCGCCGCCACCCAGAGCAGAAGTTCGGCGGGCATGCCGTCGGACCCGACGGACAGATACTCGCGTACGGCATCAGCGACCTCATGAGGTGCAGGCCGCGCTCCCTGAAGCGTGTTCACCCGGCTCAAGACCTCGCGCAACGGCCGCAGGAGCACCGGGTGGACGCGGAGGTCGGCGGCCAGCTCACGCAGAGCCGCGGGTTCCCAGCCGGTCCGGGCAGCTGTCAGCAACACCTCGCGGGCCGCGGCGGCGGCGCGTTGCCCTTCGGCATGGGGCCGGGGGACGGAACTCAGGAGGGGCGGGAACCGCCGGAAGGTGGTGTGCACCACGGACGGGCGCTCGTCGTGCAGCGCCGCATGGACCAGACGCGCGAAGTACGGATCGACCGGATCCGTATAGTAGGTGTCCGGGCCGTCCGCGGGTCCGGGCAGCAGCATCTCGTCGAGGTGGCGTACGTCGAAGCCAAGTCTGGCGGTCCACCGCACCCAAAGGTCACCGGCGGTCGCCGGCATTCCGATGGCGCTCAGCCCGCGCCGGATCTCCTGGACGAGATGCCCGGCCTGAGCGCGGGCATGCGCCCGCGGATCCGGCGTCGGGCCTGCGGGCACGTGCGGTGCCGTGAGCCCGGACAGAATCGCCGGGTGCCCGGCGATCACCCGCCGCAGTCCGGCCGGCGACGTCCCGAACGCGGCGGCCGCGATCGTCAGGGCATCTCCGTGAACCAGGCCGAGGGTGCGGGCGTAGGCGGATGCGTCGAAGACCGTCCCCGCACGGTAGGACTTCAGCGCCGTCTGGACCAGTTCGTCGGGCAGCGCGTGCATCAGCGCTACCGGCACCCCTTCGCCGGCCATCCGGCCCAGCAGGAGGCGATCGGCGGTGGCTAGTCCCATCCGGCCGGTCAGTTCGATCAGCAGGGTCACATCATGGTCGGTACGGACCCCCGTGCCCCGCAGTTCCTCGCGCAGTTGCCCGGCCCAGGGCCGGCCCGGCGGATCGATCTGCGTGGCGTCGCCCAGTGCCGCCCGCAGCTCCGCGTCGAACGGCGTCAGCGCGGACGGCAGCACCCCCAGGTCACGGACGAGGGCGTACAGCGGCCCGGACCGCACCTGCAGCGCCTGCGCGACGACCGGCAATTGATCCGGCGCCTCGCCGAGTGCCTGGGCGAGGCGGGACAGAGTGTCTCGGCCGTCGCGGTCAAGACCGAGAAGCTCCGCGAGCCGGGCCACGGAATGCTCACCGTCACTCGCCGTCGCTGGATATGGCGGTGTCTGCGCCCATCGGCCGATCAGTGCTTGCAGGCTCGAACCGTTATGCCCGTTCTCCGCCGCAACGGTGTCCGCCTGGTCGATGGTGAGCAACAAGTCATGGAACTGCCGGCGTAGTCCATCCAGCGGGGCGCCGGGCTGTTTCAGGCCGGCCCGCATGTCCTCAAGCGCTGTTCCCACCATCTCGAGCGGGTCCGCCCCGGTGATGCGCAGACTGTGGCGGAGCCCGTCCAGAAGCGCGGTCAGCTCGGCCACGCTCTTGCCCGCGATCAGATCCCAGTACTGCGGACCGCCTGTTGTCAATGAGTGGACCATCGCGACCCGGATGTCGGTCACCGGCACCGAACCCGCCGACTCGGGCGGGACGGCCCGGGTCAGTGTCTCGATCTGCGCGGCGGTCAGCCCACCCTCGGACAGCAGCGACACCGACCGCTGAGCCGAGGTCAGATACCGGACCGCCAGCTCCTGTTTCCGCCGCGACCCGCGAGCCAGTTCGAGCAAGACATGGTGAGCACGCCACTCGCGGTTCTCCGGATCTGCGCGCAGCAGCTTCGTCAGGCCGGCGGCGACGTACCGGCTGAGAGCCGGTGACAGGCCGGAGAGCCGCTGCGCCGCCTCCTCCCAGGAGGATGTCGCCAGCCAGCCGTCAAGCCACGCACGGCCGTCGGCGCCCTCCGTGTCGGCGAACGCTCGCGGCAGCGGTGCGGGCAGTGCGAAAAAGTGCTCCTCGGTGAGGTGCGGTGCGTCCAGCAGCCGCTCACCGGATGGCCCGGTCGTCACCCACGCGAGCTCGGGTCCGTCGTGACGCGACACGGCCGGGACACCCGTTGCGGCGATCTGGCGTGCCAGATCGCCGGTTACATCGAGAGCTATGACCACGGGTGCTTGGGCCAGCGCGTGGTATCGGTGGATCAGCGTGCCCAGGGTGGTCAGATCGGGATGGCCGCGGTCCCGTCCGGCTCCGTCGATCACCAGGACCGGGCCGACGCTGCCGGCATACCGGGCCGACGCCCGGACGAGGTTCCGGAGCAGCTGCGTCCTGCCCGTCCAGGTCTCGCTGGTGCCTGCGATGGTCAGGTGCTGCCACCGCCAGGCATACCGGCCGGGCTTGAGCATCTCCGGGTCGAGCTGCGGCCGCGGCGGCCCATAGCCGGCCCAGCCGCTCTCGTCCTCGTACACGTACAACCAGTCCAACGGCTGTTCGACGGCATCAAATGGCCAGGCCACGCCGTTCGGCGCGACCCGCATCAGGCCCAGGTTCAGGGCGTACGCCAGCGCGCCGCCGAGCAAAAGTTCGCCGGCATCGCTGCGGAGAGCGGCATCGCGGAGGACGGCGGCATACACCGGTTCTGCCGTCAGCGGCTGAGCGGAGTCGGCCACGGTCAGGTACCTGCGCATCAGCTCCTCCCCCCGTATACCAGGGTGCGCGTCGTAGTAGGCCTTGATGTACCGCACCACCCATCCAGCGCTGGAGGTGAGGGCGGTACCGGGCTCATGGGCTGCGACCAGCGATGCCAGCTCCTCCCGGTGCTCCGCGGGAATGGTGGCGATCACCGTTGCGGCGGTATCACCCGCGGGAATCCGCCCGGCCATCGCCGGGGCCTCGAGCGCATCGGCCACAGCGGCGATGAGGGACCCGGCGTCGGTGACGCCTTCCGGCAGCGCGACGCCCTGCCGTGCGGCCGACACCACCACGGCTTCGAACAGATCGTTGCCGGACGGTGCGGTATCCGGCTGCCAACCCGCAGTCGGGTCCGTCGTGACCCGCCCCTGGTCATCCTCGACGACATGACCCTCGTCATGGTCGGTGACAGGGCCCTGTTCGAGGTGATCGTCCCAGGAGTAGTCGCTCACCAGATCGGATTCGTGCCGGGGACCGGCGACGACGGCCAGCATCGTCAGCGTCCGGATGTCGGCATCGGCGATCGACTCGAATGCCGCCGGGTCCGGCTCCGGCAGCGCCGTCCGCACGAGCACCTCCCCGCCGGCCTCGGTCTGCACCTGCCATCCGAGCAGGTGCAGGGCAGGCCCGCGGCCATCCCCGGCGGTCCCGGCCGCGACGATCAGCGCTTGAGCTTCCACCTGCTGCAACTGCCCGAAGTCGCGAATCGCCATTCGGCGTTGGTGCGCGATCAGCTGGACATCCTCGAAGGACACCTGGGGGTGTTCGAGCGCCCGCAGCAGCAGGTCCAGGCCGGACCAGTCGGTGGGGCCTTCGGAGAAGAGCACCGACACGTGCGGGCCGGTCATTCGGGTGGTGATGCCAGGCCCGG
>CAKUMG010000003.1 GCA_934667465.1 uncultured Actinoplanes sp.
AGATCTCGGGCGAGCCCACGTCGCGGGGCATGCCGCTGCTCTCGCCGGTGAACGACGGGTCGAACGCGAGAGTGACGTAGCCGCGGCGGGCGAGCTCGTTGGCGTACAGGCCGGAGGACTGCTCCTTGACGGCGCCGAACGGGCCGCTGAGCGCCAGCGCGGGCCGCTTGCCGCGGGCATCCTTGGGGACGTAGAGGTCGGCAGCGACGGTGATGCCGTAGCGGTTCCTGAACCGCACCGAGGTGCGCTTGACGTTCCTGTCCAGTGCGAAGGTGTAGCCGCCCTTGACCGGGGCCTGGCCTCGGCCGGTGCGGCCCGCGGCGGGGCTCTTGCCCGCGCCGAAGGCGGGAAGGGCGGGGAGGGCGGCGGCGGCGCCGGTGGCGGCGATCAGCCCGAGCGCTTTGCGACGTTCCATGACAAAATCCTCATCTTCGATCGGGTGCAGGGATGCGACGGCCGGTGGTCGTGACCGTTGCCGTGATTACGGGCTGTCTACGGCTTGACGAGGACCTTGAGGCTGGTGCGGTCGGCCATGTCCTGGTAGCCGGCCGGGACGCCGTCGAGGTCGGTGGTGGCGTCGAAGACCTTCCCCGGCTCGATGGTGCCGTCGAGGATGTCGGGCATCAGTTCCTCGATGTAGGCGCGGACCGGTGCGGGGCCGCCGGCGAGGCGGATGTTGTGGCGGAAGAGGCTGCCGAAGCCGATCGGGGCCTGTTCGTACTGCGGTACGCCGACGCGGCTGATGACGCCGCCGCGTCGGGCGATGCCGAAGGCCTGCTCGTAGGCAGGCAGGGTGCCGACGCATTCGAGGACCACATGCGTACCGTGGCCGCCGGTGAGGTCGCGGATCGCGGTGATGCTCTCCTCGCCGCGGGTGGAGACGACATCGGTGGCACCGAAGTCGCGGCCGAGATCGGTACGGCCCTGGTGGCGTCCCATCAGAATGATCTGCTCGGCGCCGAGACGCTTGGCCGACAACACGGCCAGCAGGCCGACGGCGCCGTCTCCGATGACGGTAACGGTGGTGCGCTCGTTGACGCCACCGGCGACGGCGGCATGGTAACCGGTGCCGAAGACGTCGGAGAGGGTGAGCAGGGACGGCATGAGAGCTGAGTCCGCCGCGACGGGCAGCTTGACGAGGGTGCCGTCGGCGAGCGGGACCCGCACGGCTTCGGCCTGCCCGCCCTCATCGGACAGATCGTCCCAGAAACCGGCCTGTGCGTGGGCGCAGGACGTGTGCAGGCCTTCGCGGCAGAACGCGCAGGTGCCGTCGGAGATCGCGAACGGGGCGACGACCAGGTCGCCGCGCTTGACCGTGGTGACCTCGGGGCCGGTGTCCTCGACGACGCCGATGAACTCGTGCCCCATCCGGGCCGGTCGGTCGCCGGCCGTCATCGACGCGTACGGCCACAGGTCGCTGCCACAGACGCAGGAGGCGGTGACACGCACGAGCGCGTCGGTCGGGTGCTTGATGACGGAGTCCGGGACGTTCTCGATCCGGACGTCGCCGGCGCGGTACATCAGAGTGGCACGCATGAGATGTGCTCCAAAGAGTCGGTTGGGTGCAGTTCAGGCCGTACGGGTGGCGAGGTGTCGTTGCTGGACGACGGCGACAGCGACGGCCGGGATCAGCGTGGAAGCGGCGATGACGGTGCCCACCAGGACCGGGCCGGTGACGCCCAGGGTGGACTCGAGGGCGAGACCCGCGACCCAGGTGCCGGCGGCGGTGCCGACGTTGAACGCCGACACGCTCAGCGCCGCCGCCAACGTGGGTGCCTGGCCCGCGAAGCGGACGGCCAGGCCGATCAGCACCGGGTTGGCGCCCAGCCCGACGAGGCCGAGCAGGGAAACCAGCACGATCGTGGGAGTCGCGAAGTCGGCGAGCAGGCAGATCGCCAGCATCAGGGCCGTGGCAGCGGCGGGTGCCACGATCGTCGTGGTGTGCGGGCGGGTCTTACCGGCCCGGCCGGCGACGATCGAGCCGATCAGCGCACCCGCGCCGAACCCGGCGAGGACCAGCGGCACCACGCTCGCGGAAAGCCCGGTCCGGTCGGTCAGCAGCGGGGAGATGAACGAGTACGCCGACAGCACACCGCCGGTCGTGGTCGCCGACGCTGCCAGGGTCAGCCACAGTCGGCCGGACCGCAACGCAGACACCTCGGACCGGATCGACACGGCTGCCCCGCCCGGCACGTCGTGCGGGACGTAGCGGGCGATCAGCGCCATGACGGCGACGGCGATGATCGCGAGCGCCCAGAACGGCGCCCGCCAGCCGGTGAGCTGCCCGGCGAACGCGCCGAGCGGCACCCCCACGACCATCGAGAGCATGCCACCGGCACTGACCAGGCCCAGCGCACGGGAGCTCCCGGCGGGCCCGGCGAGGCGGGCGGCCACGACATTGGCCACCGACCAGAACGCCCCGGTCGCCAGCGCGGTCAGGAAACGCGCGCCCAGCAGCACCGCGAAGCTGTCACCGGCCGCGGCCACGACGTGTCCGGCCGCGAAGACGGCCAGAGCCAGTAGCAGCGTCAGCCGTCTCGGCAGCCGCAGCGTCAGCATCGCCATCAGCGGCGCCCCGACGATCATCCCGACCGCGAAAACGGTGATCGACAGCCCGGCCCGGGCCACGCTCACGCCCAGATCGGCGGCCATCTCCGGCAGCAGCCCGGCGACCAGGAACTCGGTCATGATCATCAGGAAGGTGCCCAGCGCCAGCACGTGGACGACGACCGGCAGCCGGGTGCGCTGACCCCGCTGGGCCTCGACCGGCACCTGCTCGGCGCCGTCGATGACGTCCGTACTCGTGCTCATGCTCATCTCCACGGGATCGAAACGGTGTGTTCGACTCCCAGAAGACCGCGATCGCCGCAACCGGAAAAGGTGGCGTTTATCGGAGGGACAAGCACCCCCCCTGCTAACCGGGTTCGACCGGCATACGGTGGGAACATGCCCGACTCGGCCGACAACCGCGCCACCATCCGCGACTTCCTGATCAGCCGCCGCGCCAAGATCAGCCCTGAACAAGCCGGGCTGCCCGCCGGCACTCGGCGCCGGGTGCCCGGCCTGCGCCGCGAAGAGGTCGCGGTCCTGGCCGGCGTCAGCATCGAGTGGTACACCCGGCTCGAGAAGGGCCACATCACCGGCATCTCCGAGGACGTCCTCGACGCCGTGGCACGAGCCCTTCACCTCGACGACGAGGAACGCACCTACCTGTTCGACCTCGCTCACGCCGCCCGTCCCAAGACCCGCCGGCCCGTACGCCGCACCGAGGCCACACTCGAACCGCACCTGCAGTGGCTGATCGACTCCGTCACCATGTCAGCGGCATTCCTGCGCAACGGGCGCCTCGACGTCGTCGCCTGCAACGCCCTCGCCCGGGCCCTGCACGAACCGATGTTCAGCAGCGCGACGACCACGGCCGGTGGCCGGGCCAACTTCGCCCGCTTCCACTTCCTCGACTCGAGAGCACGCGACTTCTTCGTCGACTGGGACTCCGGCGCGGCCGCCACCGTCGCCCTGCTGCGCACCGAAGCCGGTCGCCACCCCGAGGACCGGCAGCTCCGAGAACTCATCGGTGAGCTGTCCACCCTCAGCGCCGACTTCCGCACCCTCTGGGCCAGGCACGACATCCGCATCCGGCACGAAGGCATCAAACGCCTGCGACACCCGGTCGTCGGCGCTCTGGCGATGACCTACCAGTCCTTGGCCCTGCCGGCACCGTCACGGGTGGCAACCGAGCTGAGCGTCTACACCGCCGAGCCTGACACCATGAACGAGGAGAGACTGAGGATCCTGGCCACCTGGAGCGCCACCGCCGTCGCAGAAGCCGGACAGCGTGGGTGACCGCAGCCCGCGTCAGCATTCGGCGACGTGCCCGCTGGTGGGTCGGCAAAGGTCTACCACCCCGAGGAGGAAAGCCGCCGATCAGCATGTACCTGTAGCTGGAGGATGCAACCGAGGTTGGCTCTGTCCCGGTCAAGGTTGATGTGAGACGAGACAGCAGCTCGAGCACTACCGAGCGCGAGAGACAGTTCCACGATTTCGTGGCCGAGCGGCGTGGACATCTGCTCCACACCGCGAAACTGCTGACCGCCGGTGACCCGTTCCTTGCCGAGGACCTCGTCCAGACGGCGCTGACCAAGCTGTACGTCTCGTGGGACGCGTTCCGCCGGGCAGCGAACCCCGAGGGATACGTCCGGCGGGCTCTGGTCAACGCCCTGCTGGACGAACGGGGCCGCCGCTGGCGATGGTTCGAACGGCCGGTCGCCGACCTCCCTGAGCAGCCGGTCGAGCCCGCCGGCCCGGCCGGTGGTGATCCCGAACTGGCGTACGCCTTGCGGCAGCTGCCCCCGAGAATGCGCGCAGCGGTGGTCTTCCGGTTCTACTACGACCTGGACGTCGCGGAGACCGCCGACGCCCTGAGCTGTTCCGCCGGCACGGTCAAGAGCCAGACCGCACGGGCGCTCGGCAAGCTCCGCGCCGCCCTGGCGCAGCCCATCAGCCCGAACCCCCTTCACCGGCAGGAAGCGATCTGACCATGGACCTGCGCACCCGATTCGAACGTCTCGGCAGCCCCGTCGAGCCGGCATCACCCGAGGTCATCAACGCTGACATCCTGCGGGGCCGCCGCGCGATGCACCGCCGCCACACCTTCCGGGCGATCACCGCCGCCGGGCTGGGAGTCGTCGCTGTCACCGCTGCCGTCACCCTGGCCGTCACCACCGAAGGCGAATCACCCGGCACCCCCGTCGTCGCCCAGAGCACAGCTACCGGCCTCCGGCTCATCGACTACCGTGGCGCCCAGCCCCGCTTCTTCAAGATCGACAAAGTGCCCGAGGGCTTCTTCATCCAGCGGGACGACGAGTCCGGCCTGACCATCGCGCCGCAGGATCCGGCAGTGGCCAACAGCGCAGCACCGGAGCCCGGCACGTCGGTTCCCCCGCGCGACGACCCCCACGTGTTCACCGGCAAGATCGGCGTCTTCCTCGAACACAAGAGCGACCGCGCCGGCACCGAGCCCGACGCGTCCGACAAGGTGGTCAGTGTCGCAGGGCGCCAGGCGCTGCTGCACCACAACGGCCCAGTGACCGATCTGCTCATCTCCGTCTCCCCCGATGTGTACGCGGGCATCCAGTTCGACGTGCGGCTGTCCGAGGAACAAATGCTCGAGCTGGGCGCCGGACTACGCGTCGACCGCACCGTCATCGACGAGTTCGCCGCGCGCCGAGGCAACTGAACGGCCCGAACGCCGCACTTGGGTGCGGCGCAGCGGCTCTCGACGGTGGTAGCGGGAGCCCTTTGCGCGGTGTTCCCCGCCTCGCTCCCGCGGACCG
The DNA here is from genome assembly GCA_934667465.1 of uncultured Actinoplanes sp. Classification (GTDB taxonomy): domain Bacteria; phylum Actinomycetota; class Actinomycetes; order Mycobacteriales; family Micromonosporaceae; genus Actinoplanes. The sequence goes on from CAKUMG010000003.1 coordinate 5,334, forward strand.
CTATCGCCCGCCACGGCGCCCCGGCCGCACCCGGCAGCTGCCCGGCGCCGGTGTGAGCGACCCTGGACAGCGAACAGCCCGCGCCGGGGAGAGTGACCCCGGCGCGGGCTGGTTCAGCGAGTCGCCTACTTGTAGGTGATGGCCGAGGCCGTGTACTTGCAGAAGGTGCCGTCCGGGCCGGAGCCGGTCTTCGGCGGCTCCTTGCCGCTGCTGTTGCCGGTGAAGCGGTCACAGATCGAGATCTTCTTCGAGCTGTCGCCGGTGATGGTGATGCCGCTCAGCGTCGCCGTGTCGCCGTAGTTGGTGTTGATGCCCACGAGCGACTTGGCGGGCGCGGTGACAGCCACGTTCTGCACGACGACCGTACGCTTGCTCTGCGACGAGCAGTTGCCGCACGAGCGGTAGAGCTTGCCGAAATCGCTGACCTGGAAGTTCTTGATGGTCAGCGTGCCGCCGCCGTTGTGCTGGAAGACCTTGTCCGACGCCTTGCGCGCGCCGCCGCCGTCGACGGTGTAGGTCGCGCCGCTGCCGCCCTTGAACGTGGCGGCGTCCTCGCCCACGTCCAGCCACCACACGTTCTTGAGCGTGCAGGAGCCGGAGCAGTGCACCCCGTCCGCCGCCGGGGCGCCGATAATCACGTTGGAGAGCGTGGCGCCGTCGGCGAGCTTGAAGATCGGGTCCTGGCCCTCCGCCTGGTCGCCGCCGGAGGCGTAGTAGCGCTTGTTGCCGCCGTCGAGGCCGCTCCTGGGCACCTCGATGACCGAGCTGACCTTCTGACTGCCGGTCTCCTTCGGCCACGCGGCCGCCGGGCTGGTGCTGCCGCCGGTGTTCCCTCCGCCGGTGTTGCCTGCGCTGCCGGCCTTCACCAGCTGCCACTGCTGACCGGTCGCCTTGGAGTCACCTGTCACCTGCACGACCGCCGCGCCGTCCGACGTCGAGCCGCCGGCGACGGCCAGGACCCTGCCGCTGTTGACGTTCTTGAAGCGGAAGAAGCCGCTGCCCATGTCGAGGGCCTCGAACTGCTGGCTGGTGGCCTTGCTGTCCCCGCTGACCTGCACGGCCGCCGCGTTGTTCGCCTTCGAGGCGCCCGCGACGCCGACCACCTTGCCGCTGTGCCGGGCCTTGAGCCGGTACGTGCCGCCGCTCATGGCCAGGAACTGGAACTGCTGGAAGTCGCCGTTGTTCTGCGACCACTGGTTCAGCGTGGCACCGTCGGCCTTCGAGCCTTGGTAAACGTCGAGCACCTTGCCGCTGGCCCGGTTCTTCAGCAGGTAGTGCGAGCTGGTGTCGATCGTGGCCGCGCTCGCCTGCTGGGTGAGCGTGATGCCGACGATGCCGAGGCCCGCCGCGGCGACGGCGGAGGCCGCAACGGCGATCAGCCGCCGGCTCTTTCTGCTGGCCATCGTGGTGATTCCCTTCGGTCGTCACATGGGGTGGGCCCCTCGCGGGAACCCGCACCCAGGTGCCGGCCGGAGCGCCATCCGTTGCTTCATGTGACCGCAGTCACTGGACAGCAGGGGCGCCGGAGCCCGGCCCATGCGGCCCTGCGACGACGCTGCGCATCGATGGCCATAACAAGAAGGCGGGCTTTTTGTCGCCATAGACAAAAGTAGATGCACTCCCGGCAAAAGTGGGGGACGTCTGTTACATGCTGGCAACATGCACGAAAGACCTCGGTCGGCCCTCGCCGTTGCGGTTCTGACGGCCGGCCTGCTCGTGTCCCCCTTCCCGTCCCCCTCCCCCGCCCACGCCGTTGATATCGACCCCGACGACTATCAGCAGGTCACCCTCGCCAAGGGCGTCGCCGAGGTCGGCGAGCCCATGGCCCTGGCGGTCCTCCCCGACCGCTCGGTGCTGCACACCGCCCGCAACGGCACGCTGCGGCGGACCGATGCGAACGGCACCACGACCGTCCTGGCCACGATCCCCGTCTACAGCCACGACGAGGAAGGACTGCAGGGCGTCGGCGTCGACCCCGGCTTCGCCACCAACCGGCAGATCTACCTCTACTACGCGCCGCCGCTGACCACTCCCGGCGGCGACGCCCCCGCCGTGGGCACCAGTTGGACGGCGTGGCAGGGCGTCAACCGGCTCTCCCGCTACACGCTGAACGCCGACTTCACGCTCAACGCCGCCAGCAAGGTCGACGTGCTCGACGTCGCCGCGGACCGCGGCCAGTGCTGCCACGTCGGCGGCGACATCGACTTCGACGCGGCCGGCAACCTGTACCTGTCGACCGGCGACGACTCGAACCCGTTCGACTCGGCCGGGTATTCGCCGCTGGACGAGCGCACCGACCGCAATCCCGTGTACGACGCCCAGCGCAGCGCCGGCAACACCAACGACCTGCGCGGCAAGGTGCTGCGGATCAAGGTGCAGCCCAACGGTACGTACACGATCCCGGCCGGGAACCTGTTCGCCCCGGGCACTGCCGGCACCCGCCCGGAGATCTACGCGATGGGCTTCCGCAACCCGTTCCGGATGAGCGTCGACAAGGCCACCGGCATCGTCTACCTCGGCGACTACGGCCCGGACGCCGGCACCACCGCGGCGAACCGCGGCCCGAGCGGCCAGGTCGAGTTCAACCGGATCACCAGCCCCGGCAACTACGGCTGGCCGTACTGCACCGGCTCGAACACCAGCACCGAGACGTACAACGAGTGGAACTTCGCCACCGCGACGACCGGCGCGAAGTACAACTGCGCGGGTGGGCCCACCAACAACTCGTTCCGCAACACCGGCCTCACCACGCTGCCACCGGCCCGCCCCGCGTGGATCAAGTACGGCGGCGACAGCGGCACCCCGCCCGCATTCGGCGGCGGCTCCGAGTCCCCGATGGGCGGACCGGTCTACCGCTATGACCCCGCCCTGAACTCACCCACCAAGTTCCCGGCCGAGCTGGACGGACAGTTCTTCGCCGGCGAGCTCGGCCGCGGCTGGATCAAACCGATCGCGGTCGGCGCCGACGGCTCCCCCGGCACGATCTCCGCGTTCCCGTGGGTCGGCAAGCAGGTCATGGACATGGCGTTCGGCCCCGAGGGCTCGCTCTACGTCCTCGACTACGGCACCGGCTACTTCAACGGCGACGCCAACTCCGCGCTGTACCGCTTCGACTACCTGGCCGGCTCCAACCGGGCACCGACCGCTGTCGCCGCCGCGGACCGCACCTCCGGGCAGGCACCGCTGACCGTCGCCTTCTCCTCCGCGGGGTCCTCCGACCCCGAGGGCGGCGCGCTGACCTACGCCTGGACCTTCGGCGACGGCACCAGCTCCACCCAGGCCAACCCCACCAAGACCTACACCGCCAACGGTACGTACACCGCGGCGCTCCGGGTCACCGATCCCCAGGGCCTGAGTGGCACGGCCGGTGTCACCGTGACGGTCGGCAACACCGCGCCGACGGTCACCATCAACACCCCGGCCGACGGCTCGCTGTTCTCCTACGGCGACACGGTCCCGTTCAGCATTACGGTCAACGACCCGGAGGACCCGTCCATCGACTGCACCCGGGTCACCATGACCTACGTGCTGGGCCACGACAGCCACGGCCACCAGATCACCTCGCGCAACGGCTGCACCGGGACGATCACCATCCCGGTCGACGGTGAACACGACGACGCGGCGAACATCTTCGCCGTCTTCGACGCCCAGTACACCGACGCCGACGGGCTCACCACCCACACCCAGCACACCCTGCAGCCCCGGCACCGCCAGGCCGAGCACTACCAGTCGTCCGCCGGCATCGCCACGTTCAGCAAGGCCGCGGCCGAGGGCGGGCAGACCGTCGGCAACATCGACAACGGGGACTGGATCTCGTTCCGGCCGTACCGGCTGAACCAGGCCACCTCGTTCACCGCCCGGGTCTCCTCCGCCGGGGCCGGCGGCACCCTGCAGGTCCGGACCGGCTCGGCCACCGGCCCGATCCTCGGCTCGGTCACCGTCCCGGTCACCGGCGGCTGGGAGACCTTCACGAATGTCACCGGCACCATCGCCGGCGCGCCCGCCACCACCGGCACGCTCTACCTGACCTTCGCCGGCGCAACCGGCGGCGGCGCCCTGTTCGACCTGGACGCCTTCACCTTCACCACCGCTGCGTCCGGCGGCACCGGGCCGATCCGCGGGCTGGCGAACAAGTGCCTCGACGTGGCCGGAGGCGCCACCGCCGACGGCACGAAGATCCAGCTCTACACGTGCAACGCCTCCGGGGCCCAGAACTGGACCGTGACCCCCGGCAGCACCGTCAAGGCGCTGGGCAAGTGCCTCGACGTGGCCGGGGGCGCCACCGCCAACGGCACCAAGGTCCAGCTCTGGACGTGCAACGGCACCGCCGCGCAGAACTGGGCGGCCCAGGCCGACGGCACCCTGCGCAACCCGGCCTCCGGCCGCTGCCTCGACGTCTCCGCGAACCTTCCCGACGACGGCCAGCAGATCCACCTCTGGGACTGCCTGGGCGCCGCCAACCAGAAGTGGGTGCTCCCTTGATCGGAAAACTGCTCGCCGCAGCGCTGCTGGTGTCCGCGCCGGTCGCCGTCCCCGCCCCGGCCGCCGCCGCGGACGCCCCGTACGACGTCCTCGTCTTCTCCCGGACCGCCGGCTTCCGGCACGACGCGATCCCCGCCGGCATCCAGGCGATCCGCGAGCTCGGCGCGGCCGGCTCCTTCACCGTGACCGCGACCGAGGACCCGGCCGTCTTCACCGGCGCGGGACTCGCCCCGTACGAGACGGTGGTCTTCCTCAACACCACCGGCGACGTGCTCAACGCCGCCCAGCAGACCGCGTTCGAGAGCTACATCCGCGGCGGCGGGGGCTACACGGGCGTGCACGCGGCCGCCGACACCGAGTACGACTGGCCGTTCTACGGCAACCTCGTCGGCGCGTACTTCGCGTCGCACCCGGCGATCCAGCCGGCCACCGTGGTCGTCGAGGACCGGGCCCATGCGGCGACGTCCCACCTGCCGCAGCGCTGGAACCGCACCGACGAGTGGTACAACTACCGGACCAACGCCCGGTCGACGGCCCACGTGCTGGCCACCCTGGACGAGGGGTCCTACTCCGGCGGCGGCATGGGCGCCGACCACCCGCATGCCTGGTGCAAGCCGTTCGACGGCGGGCGCTCGTTCTACACCGGCGGCGGCCACACCATCGAGTCGTACGCCGACCCGGCCTTCCGCGCCCACCTGCTCGGCGGGATCCGCTACTCGGCCGGGCGCAGCAAGGCCGACTGCCGGCCCGAGACGGGCTACACCGCGCTGTACAACGGGTCCACGACCGGCTGGTCCCAGGCCGGACCGGGCGCGTTCACCAACACCGACGCCACCCTGACCTCCACCGGCGGGATGGGCCTCTACTGGTACAGCGCGAAACAGTTCACCAGCTACTCGCTCAAACTGGACTGGAAGGCCGCCGGCGACGACAACTCCGGGATCTTCCTGGGCTTCCCGCCGTCCACCGACCCGTGGTCCGCGGTGAACAACGGCTACGAGGTGCAGATCGACGCCACGGACGCCGCCGACCGCACCACCGGCGCCGTCTACACGTTCAAGTCCGCCGACCTCGCCGCCCGCGACGCCGCGCTCAACCCGCCCGGCGAGTGGAACACCTACGAGCTGCTCGTCGAAGGTGAGCGGCTGCAGATCCTGCTCAACGGCACAAAGATCAACGACTTCACCAACACCGATCCCGTACGCTCCCTGGCCGGCCACATCGGCCTGCAGAACCACGGCGACGGCGACGACGTCGCGTTCCGCAACATCCGGATCAAGGAGCTCGGCGGCAGCACACCGCCGACCGGCACCGGGCCGATCGTCGGGCTGGCCGCCAAGTGCCTCGACGTGGCGAACTCCGGCACCGCCGACGGCACGAAGATCCAGCTCTGGACGTGCAACGGCAGCGCGGCCCAGAACTGGACCGTCGCGGCACCCACCGGCACCGGCACGGTCAAGGCCCTCGGCAAGTGCCTCGACGTCGCGGGCGGCGGCACCGCCAACGGCACCAAGGCCCAGCTCTGGACGTGCAACGGCACCGGCGCGCAGACCTGGGCGGCGACCGCCGACGGCAGCCTGCGCAACCCGCAGTCCGGGCGGTGCCTGGACGTGAGCCAGAACAGCTCCGCGGACGGCCAGCAGATCCACATCTGGGACTGCCTGGGCGCCGCCAACCAGAAGTGGAAGCTGCCCTAGCACTTCCGCATGCGGGAGGGCGGCGGCGTCTCGATCCTCGAGCCGTCCGCCGCCCGCTCCAGCCGCCTCGGTGGATCGGCGGGGGCGGTGCCGGGGGTCGGGTCAGCCCACGGTTTGACGGATACCGATCGCCCTTCCTTGATGACGAAACCGCCCCGGCGCGATGTCGTAGCGACGCCGGAATGCGGTCGAGAAACTGAACTCGGTGGCGTAGCCGACGTGCTCCGCCACCGCGGCCAGCGGTAACTCGGTGTACCGCAGCAGGTGTGCGGCCTGTTCCAGTCGCCGCCGGGTGAGGTAGGCGCTGGGAGTCTCGTTCAGCACGGCGGTGAAACGGCGGGTGAAGGCAGCTCGCGACAACCGGGTCCGGTTGCTCAACTCCTGCACGCTCCACGCCCGGTACGGTTCTTCCTGAATGGTCTCGAGGATCTGCGCGATCTGCGGGTCGGGCGTCCGGCGCCGGATCTTCTCGTCCTGCAATCCACGCCAAGCACGCAGCAGGTGGACCAGCATCAGGTCGACGACCGCCGCCAGACCGATGTCGTTGCCGGGGCCGGCCCCGTCGGCGTATTCCCCCAGCAGATCGGCCAGGACTGGCAGTTGCGGGTTGCTTTCGCCGTCGATCGCCAGCGTGATGATGTCCGGCAGGCCGATCAGCGACTCGTGCACCTGCCCACGGTCGAGGTGGTAGCAGCAGGAGACGAACTCGACGTCGCAGGCGTCTCCGCCCGGTGCCCAGATGCCGGTTTCCGACAGTGACGCGAACGAGGCCGGGGCGTGGCTAAAGCCATGCGGTGGGCCGTGTGGCACGAACACAGCGTCGCCCGGGCGCAGGGACACCGGGGCACCGTCCTGGGGGACGAGCCAGAACGAACCCTGCCGGACCACGTGCAGACCGGAGCCGTTCACGGCCGGGAAGCGGGTGGCCCAGGCGCCGGCATACCGGCTGCGGCGGGCTACCGCCCGCCCCGCCCGGGCTGTGGCCACGACCTCGTTGATCAGGTCCATGAGGCCGATGGTAGCGGGGCAGGTGGAAGAAACCGTATGCCGGCTCGACGCATGAGGACATGGTGCCCGGGCCGCCACGGGGATCGAATAGTGACATGGCAGCCAACAGAACCGGCTCCGGAGCGAGGCCTCCGGCACCGGGCACGCACGAGATCAGCATCGATGGAGCACGGCTGATCTATCACGTCGCCGGCCAGGGACCGGTGTGCGTGGCTCACCCCGGAGGGCCCGGCTTGTACTGGGCCTATCTGCGCTCGCCCGAACTCGAGGCACACTTCACCGTCGTGTACGTGGAGCCGGTGGGTACCGGGCGTTCCGGCCGCCTGCCCCGCTACGGCCTAAACACCTACGTCCGGTTCCTGGCCGCCCTGATCGAGCACCTCGATCAGCCGATCCACCTGCTCGGTCATTCGTACGGCGGCTTCGTCGCGCAGAGCTACGCCTTGGCGCGTCCGGAGCGCCTGGCCGGTCTGGCGCTGTACTCGACCTCACCGGAGGCCGGGCCGGTCTTCTGGTCCGAGGGGATGACGGCGCTCGCCTCTCATCCGCACCGTCATCCGGGCGTGCCGGAGGCCGCCGCGGTCCCTGCCGCCTTCGAGCAAGCGCTGGTCGCCACCGATGACGACAGCATGAGCCGGGCTTTCACCGCCGCACTTCCCGGCTATTTCGCCGACTTCTATGCCAGGAAGGATGAATTCGCCGCCTTCCAGGCAACGGTTTGGATGTCCAGTCAAGCCGCCACCGCGCCCGATCCGGTGCCGTTCGACGTGAGCGACCGGCTGAGCGAGATAGCCGTCCCCACGGTGGTGATCATCGGCGAACAGGATTTCCTGTGTGGCCCTCGCTGGGGTTCGCTGCTGGGCACAGGCATTCCGGATGCGCAGATGCATCTGTTGACGGAGAGCGGGCACTTCGCGCACATCGAACAGCCCGGCCCGTTCGCCGCCGCCGTTTCGGCACTACGAGCCGCCTCCTCGTAACTGCATTTCGAGCTGGTCCAGCCCTGCTGCATTTCAATCATGGTGCCCATGCACCGCAAACTCACATGAAGGAACCGCCATGACCACCGCCGCACTTGTGCTTCTGTTCATCGCCTGTGCCGGCATCATCGCCGTCGGTATTCGATTTCTCCTGGCACCTCGAGTCGCGATGGCGGGTTACGGCGTCGCCCCTGACAGCTTGCGCTCGCTGACACAGATCAAGGGGGTCCGCGATATCGCTTCCGGTGTGGTGCTGCTGGTCATCTGGGCAGCCGCCGGTCATACCGCCCTCGGCTGGGCCATGGTCGCCGCCGCCATCACACCCGCCGCGGACGCCGTGATCGTGCTGCGCAACGGCGGCAAGCCCGCTGCCGCACTCGGCATCCACGGGACCACCGCCGTCCTGCTCATCGCCGCAGGCCTCACCCTCGTACTCCGCTGACCTCGAACCCCCCCTCGAAAGGCACCACCGCCATGAGCAACCCGGACCAGCACACCATCGACGTCGTACGCGCCTTCTACGAACCGTTCCGCACCGGCGACACCACCGTCTACGACCACATCCTCGCCCCCGACTGGATCGACATCCCCCTCGCGCCCGGCCAGCAGCAAGGACCGGCGGGAATGGCCGCCCAGATCGCCCTGTTCCGCCACGCCATGCCCGACTACACCGTCACACACGAAGACCTCATCGCCCACGGCGACCGCGTCGCCGTCCGCAACACCGTCAGCGGCACACACCAGGGCACCTTCATGGGACACCAACCCACCGGCCGCCGCATCGAGATGCGCACCATGGACATCCACCAGATCCGCGACAACCGCATCATCACCACCTGGCACCTCGAAGACTTCGCCGGCCTCATGGCCCAACTCAACGCCCCCACCGAAGCCCCCACCCCGCGCGCCTGGGCATAGTCGTCCCCGACACGCCTCGGTGCGGCCGGTCCCTCATCGTCCGCTCCCGGCCATGGCACTACGCCGTGGCCGGGAGCGGCAGTGGCTTGTCCGTCGCCAGCGCCGTGTCGGGGCCGGGCTTCGACGTCCGTCGCGCCGGCACCGCCGATGTGCCTGCCCGGCACCAGCGACGACGTCGGCATTCGTGGAACGGGTGCCGCCTGCTTGCCTGTCGCAGTCCCACCGGCTGAGCCTGCTGCTCAGTACACGAAGCGTGACACGGCTGCCTGCAGCTCAATGGACATGCGGGACAGCTCAGTCGCGGACCGTTGCGCATCACCCACCGAATCGGCTGTGGTGCGCGCGTTGTCAGCAACGTGGGTGATGCTCTGGTTGATCTGACCGGTGGCGTTCGCCGCCTCGCTCACATTGCGGTTCATCTCGGCAGTGGTAGCGCTCTGCTCCTCGACCGCTGAGGCGATGGTGGTCGTGTAATCGCTGATTTGGCCGACGATCTCGCTGATCTCCGCGATCGCGGCCACCGACCTGTTGCTGTCATTCTGAATCATTTCCACCCGACGGGCGATGTCCTCGGTCGCCCGCGCCGTTTCCTGCGCCAGGTCCTTCACCTCGCCGGCAACGACAGCGAAGCCCTTGCCGGTCTCACCAGCACGAGCCGCCTCGATCGTGGCATTGAGCGCCAGCAGGTTGGTCTGCTCCGCGATGGCGGTGATCACCCGGATGACGTCACCGATCTCGCGGCTGGATTCGCCGAGCGTGCCGATCGTCTGGTTGGCAGACGCGGCAATCCCGACCGCCTTTCCCACCACCTCGGCAGCGTTGTTGGCGCTACGCGCGATCTCGGCGATCGCCGAGCCCATCTCCTCCGAGCCGGCGGCCACCGTGGTCACGCTCTGCGACACCTCCTGTGACGCCTGGGACACGATCCGTGCCTGCTCCGATGCGGTCGCGGCACCTTCACTGATCTGGTTCGCGATGACCGAGGTCTGCTCGGCGGCAGCCGACAGGCTGTGCGCTGCGGCGCCGACCGAAGAGACGACGGTTCGGATCTTCTGCTGGGCGATTGCCAGCGTCTCGGCCATCCGGCCCACCTCGTCACGGCCGTGCACGTCCACCGTGGCGGTCAGATCACCCGCAGCCATAGCGGTGAGTGAGGCCTTGACCTTCTCGAGTCGCCGGACGATGACCCGGGCGACATACGCACCGAGCAACACCGCGGCCAGCACCCCCGCCACCAGCACGATGATCTGGGTCCGTCGAGCCGCCGCCGCCGAGTCCTTGCTGCTCGCGGCCCGCTGCGCCGCCTGCGCGAGCTGGGCCTCGTTCTCGGCCTCGACCGCTTCGGCCGCCACAGTCATCTGCGGCAGGAACGTCTCGCGATAGGCGGTCGCGAACGCGGCAACGTTACGGTCAGTTGCCAGCGGAATGAGAGAATTGCGAGCTGTGGCGGTCAAACCCTGGTAGGCCTGCTCGAAGTCGTCCACGGTCGCCGCGTTGACGGCACCGGACCGGTACTCCCCCAGCGCCGCCTGGAGCTGCTGGTCGCGCTCGGCGATCTGCTCGCTCAGGTCGGCCCGGGTCTCCGCGGAGGCCACGCCGTACTCGAGATAACGAGCCCGGATCGCCTGCAAGTGCCTGGACATGGCCGCCAGCGAGGTCAGCGGCGCCACGTTGTCACTGTAGAGCTGCTCGTTCTTGCTGCTCAGGTCGGAGATCGTGACCAGCCCGGCGATGCCCACCAGCACCGCAGCCAGCGCGGCGACTCCGATCCCGGTCTGGATTTTCAGACTGACCCGCACGTTGGCGAACCAGCCCCCACGCGCCGCTACGCTCCCGGCGTCACCCATATGGCACTCCCTGCCCGATATCATCCTTTCTCCTTCCCGTCGACACCCGGTGACCGGAACTGAGCCGCTGAAGGAACTCCACAGTCGTTAAATACCGTGTCGCCTGAGCCGAACAGCACGGTGTGAGCGATGTGCGTGCCTCGTCACGGCGGCGGCGCTGGGCCGGCGCGGCCCTGTCGGTGCTGGTCCTCCTCATGGGCCTCGCGGTGACCGGTGTGGCCTACGTGACGGTCGAGGCCGGTGAGGACCGGTACGCCGACCAGGTCATGGACCGCTACAGCGAAGAACTCACCGACGCGGTCACCGACCGGACCGCCCGCTACGGCGACACCCTCACCGACCTTGCCTACGCCGTCGGCGCCCAAACCCAGCTCAGCGCCGACGACTTCACCAGGATCACCGCCGGCCTGGACACCACCCGGCTACCCGGCGCCAGCGCCCTGGCGTTCCTCGTACCGGCCACCACCGCCCAGACCAGCACCGTGCAGCGCCGATGGCGCGCCCAAGGCCAGCCGGGGCTGTCGCTGCGGCCGCAGCCCGGACAGCCGGCCCACACGTACGTCATCTACGAGAAGGCCTTCGACGAACGCAACATGCAAGGCACCGACGTCAGCGCCAGCCAGCCGATCACCGCCGCTCTGCACACCGCCCGGCACAGCAACGCCCTCGCGGTCAGCCCCGCCTACCCCGCGATGCGCGACAGCCCGCTGGCCCCGCAGCTGCGCCAGAACAGCGTGGTCCTCGCCACCCCCGTCTTCACCGGGCTGGGATCGGCCGCCCCGGACCAGTTCGCCGGCTGGGTCGCCATGGGCCTGCGCGGACAGGACTCCCTCGCCCAAACCCTGCTCGACCGCGGCCAGAACGCCGTCCAGGCCACCCTCACCGACCCCGCATCCGGCACCGTCATCGCCGCCGTCACCCCCGGCACCCGCGCCACCGACACCAGCCTCACCCGCGAACGCGCCATCACCGTCGGCCAGCGCCGCTGGACCCTGACCATGTGGCCCACCCACCGGCTGCTGACCACCACCGACCGCGGCCTGAGCCTGTTCACCGCAACCGCCGGCGCCGTCCTGGCCCTCATGCTCACCACGATCACCGCCATCCTGTCCAACAGCCGCAACCGCGCCCTCGCCCAGGTCGACCACGCCACCGCCGCACTACGCCAGGACATCACCCGCCGCGAAAAACTCGAAGCCCAGCTCCACGAACTGGCCTTCCACGACCCACTCACCGGACTGGCCAACCGGCTGCTGTTCTACGACCGGCTCACCCACGCCATCGCCACCCACGCCCGCCGCGACGTCACCTTCGCCGTGCTGTTCATCGACCTCGACGGCTTCAAACAGGTCAACGACCACCACGGCCACCACGCCGGCGACACCGTCCTGCGCGAAGTCGCCACCCGCCTGCGCGGAGGACTACGCGCCGGCGACACCGTCGCCCGCTTCGGCGGCGACGAATTCGCCATCATCCTCGAAGGCCTGACCGACCCCACCGACGCCCGCAACACCGCCGAACGCGTCATCGACGTCGTGCAACAGCCCATCAACCTCGGCAGCGACTCAGCCGCAGTGTCAGCCAGCATCGGCATCGCCGTCCACCACCCCGGAACCAGCGCAGACGACCTCCTACGCCACGCCGACACCGCCATGTACGCCGCCAAAGCAGCCGGCAAGAACCGCTACGTCGAAGCCATGAGCTGACGGGAAGAAAGCCGGGGCCCATCCCTGACCGTGGTCGCGGAAACAGCCTGGCGTGGTCGTCGCCGTGATTACGGTGAGGGGATGACGCTCAACCGCTTGATCTACTTCAGCGAGGAACGCGATGTCGGCGTGCAGGGGGTCCTCCGGATTCTCGACGAGGCGCGGGAGGGCAACAGGAGCGCGGACATCACCGGTGTCCTCGCCTTCGACCGGCGCTGGTTCCTGCAGTGCCTCGAAGGCTCACGGGAAGCGCTCACCCACAAATTCCTGGCCATCGCCGGCGACCCGCGGCACAGCGGAGTCACTCTGGTCTCGTTCGAGGACGTCAGCGACCGGCTCTTCCCCGACTGGACCATGGGCGCCATGAACGTCGGCACCCTCGACGGGGCCGCCTTCCACCCACCCTCCCTGACGGCCTCGACCGCCCTGGGAACTCTGCGCAGCCTGCAGGCAACCGGCACGACGATGTGAGCCGGCGCCTACCGGCACTCGGCCGAGAGCCCGGCGCAGGGCGTCTGGCTGCGCCGGGCGACTCGACGACCGCATCACGCCGAGGCATGGACCGCTGCCGCCGCCCGGTCAGGAGTGAGCGGCCTCGACCGTGAAACGGTCCACGATCCGGCGCAGGTCCTGTGACATCTCGGCGAGCTGGCCCGCGGCCCGGTTCGCCTCACCCACACCCACGGTGGTCTGCTGCACCGACGCCGCGACATCGGTGATCGTGGTGGCGACCTCGCCGCCGGCGGTGGCCGCCTCCGCCACGTTGCGGCTCATCTCGTTCGTCGTGACCGTCTGCTCCTCCACGGCGGAGGCGATGGTGGTCTGGAAGTCGCTGATCCGGGTGATGATCTCGCTGATCTCGGCGATCGCGGTGACCGCCCCCGCGGTGTCCGCCTGGATGGCCGCCACCCGATGACCGATGTCCTCCGTGGCCTTGGCCGTCTCCTGGGCCAGATCCTTGACCTCGGAAGCCACCACCGCGAAGCCCTTGCCCATCTCACCGGCGCGCGCCGCCTCGATCGTGGCGTTGAGCGCCAGCAGGTTCGTCTGCTCGGCGATCGCGGTGATCACCTTGATGACGCTGCCGATCTCCGCCGACGAGTCGCCGAGCTTGGCCATGACCCCGCTGGTGACCGCCGTGACCTCAACGGCACGCGCCGCCACCCCGGCGGCCTGCGTCGCGCTCTCGCTGATCTCGCGGATCGAAGCGCCCATCTCCTCCGCACCCGCGGCCACCGTCTCGATGGTGGTCGACATGACCGAGGCCGACGAGGCCACCTCGGCCGCCTGCCGAGCGCCCGCCTCGGCACTGCGGGTGCTGCTGCCGCTGGTGTCCGCGAGTGACCCGGCCGCGACGCCGAGCTTGGCCGAGTGACTGGCGAGGTCGCTGATCGTCTGCCGGAGCGTGCCGTTCGCCCGGCGCAGACTACCGGCCATCTGGCCCAGTTCGTCGCGCTGATCCACGTCGGCATCCTGGGTCAGGTCCCCGTCGGCGACCGCGTCGAGTACCCGGGAGACCCGGCGCAGGGGGGCCGAGATCATCCGCGACACGACCCATGCCAGGCCGCCGGCGAGCAACACCGCGACGACGAACACGGACAGGATCACATTGCGGGTGCTGCGTACGGTCGCGTCGAACCCTTGACCGGCCACGAGGCTGTCATTGGCCCGGATCGTCTCCTCCGCGAGCAGAGTCTCGTACGTCTTGCGCAGGTCACGGTTCGCGCCCAGCGACGCGGTGATCGCCGCTTGCCGGTCTCCGTTCGCGAAGGTGGTGAACTCGGCGTCCAGCGCGGTGAACCACGCATCCGTCGCCGACTTGATCGTATCGATGGTCGCCTGCTGAGCCGGGTCGCCGAGCGCCCGCGCTGCGGCCAGGCTCTCGTCGACAGTCTGCTGCCGCCCGAGAGCCTCCTGCCGGAACGATGCGTCACCCTGGATCAGGAAGCCGCGCTCGTCGTTCGCGCCCGCCTTGGCCGCGAGGGCCGCTTCGTTCAGATTGTTGATGTACGGAACGGCGCGCTGCACCTCGCTCGCGCGGGTGGACTGCAGGTCGCTGATGCCGATCTCGCTCACCACCCCGACCGCCACCGTGCCGGCAACCGCCACCCCGGCCACTGTCATGATCTTTGTCGCCACCCGGCGGTCGCGCATCCAGCCTGCTGCACTCACGGACTTTCCCACCCTGCTCTCGCCGTCGGCCGCGGCGATGACCGCTACCCGCCTCCCTGTTCGGCAGCATTGTCCGAAATCGGCGGAAGTTCACTCATTGTTTACCTCTGCCCGGCGGGGTGGTACGGCCGGTCACAGCCCGCCCGGAGTGGGTGGTGTAAGCCGTTGCAACAGCACCCGGCCGATGGCCGCGACCGTGTCACGCGATTCGGTGACGACCAGGCCGGCTCCCGGCCGCCGGCACAATGCGGCGGCATAGTCCGGTGTCATCACCACCAGACTGCTTTCACCGGGGAACGGTTCAGGTGACGAGTCAGGCCCCAGGATGCTCGTGTAGATCGCCTGCCGGGTGACCCGCTCGATGTGCGGAAGCCAGGGAAGCACGTCACCGGGATCGCAGTACGAACCGAGGACGACAGCATGCCGCTGCCCGTCGACCGCGGCGCTCATCCGCTCGAGGGTGGGCACCACCGCCGTGTCCAGCGCCAGGCCGGCCACATCGGCGACGGCCACGTCGAACGGGCTCCCGAGCGGCTGGTGCAGTCCCGGGCGGGCGTCGCGCAGGGTCGGCGCCGCACCGAGGACTTGCAGCTGAAGATCACCCGCCCGAGCCGGCCGCCCGAAGTGCCACCCCTGCCCCCAGGCGGCGCCCAGTGATCGAGCAACCTCGACGTCCGCCTCAGTCTCGACACCCTCGGCGATCACCACCGCCCCGGACCGCCGCGCGGCTGCGGCGACCACCGTGCACACCTCGACGGTGGACGAGGCGGACGGGTGCCGCAGCAGATGCATGTCGAGTTTGATCACGTCGGGGTCGATGAACGGCAGGAACGCCAGCGACATCGGGTCGGCGCCGACATCGTCCAGGGCGATGCCGTTGCCGAGCAGATGCGACTGACCGGCGATGCGCAGCAGAGCGGCGGGAAACGTGGACAGTGCCCGCTCGGTGTACTCGGTGACGATCCGGAACGGAAGGTCGCTCAGCAACAATTCGATCAGCCGCGGGGAGACGGCCTGGTCGAGGACCGCCGGCTCGGCGTTGACGAACAGCATCGGCGGCGGATCCGCTGCCTCGAGGGCACACTCGATGGCACGCTCGGCGCAGAGCAGATCCAAGGGCCCGAGCAGTCCCGCCCGCGACGCGGCGGCGAAGAGGTGGTCGGGGCGCTCGAGTACGGAGCCGGCCGGGCCACGAGCGAGCGCTTCGACAGCCACCACGGTCCCGGTGTCCAGCTCGACGATCGGCTGGAACAGTGGCGTCACCGACCGGTGCCGCACGATTGCCGCCACGTCCGGTACGCGCTCGTCGACCTCCGGCACCTCGACAGTATCCACAGGTTGCAGCCTGGTCATTCCCGCCGACCTCCCGCCGGTGCGACGCCGCGGAGGGCCGCTCCTCGTCTCATCGACCGATCCGGGTCGCGGCTGAGGCGCCATCGCGCACGGACGTCCGGAAGGAAGCCAACTCGCAGTGACGGTGTCGTCTTTTTGTCGCACCCAGGTCGTAATATCGCGGCCGCTCGGCGAGCGAGATCGCCGTATGGCCGAAAGGAGTCGTCCGTGCTGCCCGACGAAGACGTCATGATCATCCCGGAGCGGTGGCTGCGCCAGATTCATCCTCGCCGCGGCGGCCGTGACGTCGGCGACGGTGCGGTCCCGCCGGACGCCGTGCAGCAGTACCGGGACTTCCTGCGGCAGGCGTGGCGGCCCGAGTGGTTCGACCGGCTGCCCGAGAACGACGAGGTGTACTACACCCACCCGCCGGCCGGCTACGACCGGGAACTCTTCGAACAGGGCCGGCTGTTCGCCCGGGAGTGGCTGGGCTCCACGGCTGCGTACGGCGGCTCCGCGCTGGGCGCGGCCGTGGTGGCGCTGACCACATGCAACGCTCTGGGCTGGGGCGGCGGACCGGCGAAGACCGCCGCGGCGTGGGTGGCCGCGGGCGGGTTCGGCTTCGCCGGCCGGGCGATCACCGAGTTGGCCGGCATCGTCTGGCTGCCCGGCTCGGACACCCGCTCGCTGCTCACGAGCCTGAGCGACCCTGAGCAACGAGCGCAGGTGCAGCGCTGGTACGACGAGAACCGCAGCGGGCGTGAGAGCGACCCCCGCACGGCGAGCACCGACCACGACGACGCCCGGGTGCTGGCGGAGATCGCCGGGCACCTGCGCCGCTTCGCGGCGACGGCCGGCGACGACGACTACGACGAATTGGTCCGCACGCTGGGGCAGGCGCGGCTGACTTTCACCCAGCGGACAGTCGCGTCGTATGTGGCACCGACCGAGACGGCGTGGGTGGACGAGGACTGCGCCGAGCTGGCCGCCTGGATCGCGCGCCGCCGGCGGGAGCGGCAGACCGAGCTCGACGGCGGCGGGCCACCGACAATGGCGGACAGGTTGCTCATTTTCGCCGCCGGCACCCTGCAGCACCTGGAACAGCTGCTGACATCGCAGTCGATGATCTTCGACCGGGAGCAGGTCATCGCCACCGCCCTCGACGGGGTGGGGCCGGCGGCCGTCACCCTGTTGGTCCGCAAGGACGAGATCGGCGATCGGCTCGGTTTCCGGGACAAGGCCTGGGACGGCGACTTCACGGACGAAGCGGTCGATCTGCTGCGGGGGCTGGCAACCGACGACGCGTTCCGGTTGCTGGCCGAGGCGACGCTGCGCCCGCGCGGCTACCAGAAAAGGTCCCGGGTGGCCCAGCTGGTGACCGCGCCGGTGTTCCTGCGCTGCCCGGTGCTGGCGCTGCGGCTGCTGGCCGAGCGCGCGGAGGGCGGTGCGCCGATCGATCGCGACGTGCTGGCGATCCGTGTCTTCCGCGACGTGGCTGTCACCGAGCAGGCGTTGCCGTTGCTGCCGGAGCCGGCCCGGGTGCGGGTCGCCGCGTTGCTGGCCGGTGAGCAGACCGACGCCATAGGCGCGGGGTTACGGACGTATCTGCACGGCTACGACGGTGGCGCCACCGATCACAAGCGCCTGCTGACCGTGACGGCGCAGCTGCCCTTGCCCGGCCCGCTGCGGCTGCTGCTCGACCAGATCGACGGCAAGTATGTCCGGCAGGTGCTGCTCGCCGAGGGCCGCCGTCAGCCGGAGCGCATGGTGCGGATGCTGGCCGAGCAGGCGCAGGCCGGTCACCCCGCCGCCGGTGAACTGCTGCGCGGACAGGTGCTCACCTATCCCGCGGCGGCCGAAGCCGCTGTACCGGCGCTGGGGCCCGGCCCAGGCGAGCGCGTCGAGGAGATTCTGGCGACCACCCGGACCCGCGCCGACACCGCGGCCACGGAGCTGCTGCCGGCAGTGCTGGGGCCGCCGGCGGGCAAGCGCGCCAAGGTGACACCCCTACCGACCTGGGTGGTCGTCCCTGCGCTTCCGCCGGTCCGGCTGCGGGACGGCACGCACACGCTGCCACCTGATGCCGTACGCCGGCTGTGCGAGCTGTTCGCCAAGGCGAAACCGGCAGCGGTGCCGGCCGACGCGGCGCAGGTGAGCGAGGCGGCCGATGCGACCAGCCTCGCCACGCTCGCGTGGGCGCTGTTCGAGCAGTGGCGTGATGCCCACTGCCCCGGCGACCAGCTCGCCCTGTCCATGCTCGCCGCGTTCGGTGACGACATCAGCGTGACCCGGCTGGCGGGCTTCCTGCCTGAATGGTCCCGCTCGGCGGTGTGGTTGTTCCGCTCCGGACTCGACGCGCTGGCCGCAATCGGCTCCGACGAGGCCCTGACCCACCTGCAACGGCTGGCTCGCAAGGCGGGGACCAAGGCGTCGCGGCGCCAGGCCGAGGAGCGGATCTCGCGGGCAGCGCAGGCGCGCGGCCTGACCGAGGCAGAGTTGGCGGACCGGATCGTGCCCGACTTCGGTCTGGACGCCGACGGGCGGATGACCGTCGATTATGGCCCACGGCAGTTCGTGGTGAGCTTCGACGAGCGGTTCCTGCCGGTGATCACCGGGCCGCGGGGCAAGCGGCTCAAACAGCTGCCGAGGCCGGGCACCGACGACGACAACGCTCTCGCCGGACCCGCGTACGAAGCGTTCAAACAGCTCAGGAAAGACGTCGACACGGTCGTCCAGGAGCGGGTGAAGGCGCTGGAGCGGGCCATGGTGGAGCAGCGGGCCTGGCGCGCGGCCGACTTCACGGCGCTGCTGGCCGGCCACCCGCTGATGGCCCAGCTGGTTCGGCGGCTGGTGTGGGTGACCGGGGAGGGGCGCGGCCTGCGGATGGCCGAGGACCGAACGCTCGCCGATGTCGACGACGAGACGGCGGAGCTCGCAGGTGACGACCTGATCCGGGTAGCGCACCCGCTGCTGCTGGGCCCGGACCGGGCACGCTGGGTCGCAGTCTTCGAGGACTACGGCATCGTCCAACCGTTCGCGCAGGTGCACCGCACCGTTTTCGAGCCTGGGCAGAGCACCCTCGCCGGGGTGGCGGGTGCCTCGGTGGACGGCGGCCGGCTGCACGCGCTCGCCGCCCGCGAGTGGCTCTACGGGTCCGAGTCGGACCTGCGGCGCCCGTGCGCCGGCGGGCTCGTCGTGGTGCTGCGGTTCTCCCCCGACCTCGGGTGGAACGATCACGGGGAGCCGCGCCTGATCGAGGGTGTCGAGGTGCTCCGGCTCGTGGGCGACGAGTCGGTCGCCGCCGGCCTGGCCGATCTGACGCCGATCGAGGAGTCGGAGGTGCTGCGCGACATCCATGGGCTGACCGGCCCGTGGTGACACCCCGGGACCGAGCCGAGCCCGCCTGCCCCTGCCACGATCAGCCGGATCGATGTCGGTCGCGTCAGGGACAGTCGGGCTGCCCGCCCGGCCCACGGGTTCGAGCTCCCCTTGCCGGGTGTCGGCCACGGGAGGGCCATGACTCGTCGACGGCCTGATGCTGAGGCAGGCGAGCGTAGGCTCGGCGCCATGCGGATCGGCGAGTTGTCCAAGCGTACGGGCGTGAGTGCGCGTTCACTGCGGTACTACGAGGAGCAAGGTTTGCTGAGCAGCTCTCGCTCCGAGGCCGGGCAGCGGCACTATTCCGACGCCGAGATGGAGCGCGTGGCGCTGATCCGGCAACTGTTCGACGCGGGCATGTCCAGCCGGGTGATCGCGACCGTGCTGCCGTGCGTGGACATCCCCGGCGACCTGGGCGTTGCCGAGGAGACCTTCGCGGCGATGCAGCATGAGCGGGACCGCATCGACGCCGACGTCGCGCACCTGCTCGAGACCCGGGAAGCGCTCGACAGGCTGATGGAGATCAACCGTCGGCACCGGGAGCGACTCCTGACCTGATGATGTGACCTGTCCCTCAGCCGATTGCCTTTGACACCGGTGTGAGCAGTGAAGATTGCTACCGACCCCGGAAGACCCGGGCACGTCGACAAAGGGTGGCACAAATGGGACAGGCGTGGGGTTTCAGCAGGTACGGCGGGCCCGAGGTGCAGGTGCTTCTCGATCGTCCCGATCCCGCACCCCGTCGCGACGAGGTGCAGATCCGGGTGGAGTTCGCTGGCGTGAATCCCCTCGATCACGCGCTGCGCTCGGGTTTTCTGCCCGGGCTCGACGGTGGGCGTCCGTTCCCCCGGGCGCTGGGCGCGGAGGCAGCGGGAACCGTTGTCGCCGTGGGCGAGGATGTCGAGGGGTTCGAGGTGGGTGACGCCGTCTTCGGCATGGCCCTCACCGGTGGCGGCACCTACGCCGTGACGACAGTACTGCCCGCGTCGAACACCGCGCGCATCCCAGCGGGTCTGTCTCCGATGGTGGCCGCCGTCCTGCCGGTGGCCGGGACGAGTGCGGTGGACGCGCTCGACACCCTCGGCGCACCGGCCGGATCCACGATCCTGGTCAACGGGGTCGGCGGCGGCGTCGGCCTCGCCGTCGCCCGGCTGGCCGCCGGCCGTGACCTACGGGTGATCGGCGCCGGAAGCACCGCCAAGCGCGAGCACGTCGAGGCCCTCGGGGCTCGGTTCATCGACTACACCGTCGAGGACGTCGCCGGCGCGGCACGGGAGCTGGTTCCGGAGGGCTTCGACGGGATCGTGGACCTTGCCGGTGGCATGTCGATGCGAGCGGTTGCCCCGCTGGCTCGCGAGTCCCGCAACGTCATCTCGGTCGGGGACATGTCAGTTTCCGAGATCGGTGGGCGTTTCGTCGAGCGTCGCATCGACCGGGCAAGCCTGGAGCGAGCCGCCCGGCTGGCCCTCGACGGACACCTCGCCCCCGTGATCACCGCGACTTATCCGCTCGCCGACGCTCCCGCTGCCCTCGCCGCCGTCGAGCGGGGCCATGCCGTGGGCAAGGTCGTCATCCAAGTGGCCTGACCGGCGCCGCTCGCCGGGTCAGATCCATTCTGTCCGCCGGCCGTCCGATGGTCCTTGACGGCCCTATTCGCGGACAAGCATGTGTGTCTCGTCATCCAGCACTTCGGGGATCCCTAGATATGCCAGATCTGCGACGAAACGACTGCGGGAGACCGGGGCGCCACCGCTGTGCTTCAAGTAGTCGATGTACACCTCCTCGGTGGCGAGCTCACCCGACCATGCGACCGCCTGGTGCAACCAGTTGACCACCGACGGGTCGGGAACATTGTCCTTGTCATGGGGTGCGACGAAGCGTTGACCACAACGGGGGCAGGAGACTTCCGACATCCCCCCATCCTTCCTGCTCACGTCCGCCGCCTCTACCGGCCGAAAGTAAGAGATCGGCGAGCCCACCCGGGCTCGGACGTGCGTCGCCGCGGGCGAAGAGACGCCGGGAGATGCGCGACCCCGCACGATTCCCCGGTCCGTACCCCCGTCCGCGGCGGCGAGCACGAGGCCGTCAGCCGCTGCCGAGTGCTTCCGTCGGAGGCAGGGCGGCGGCACGCACGGAGGGGTAGACGCCGGCCACGATCCCCACGAACAACGCACCGCCGAGACCAGCCAGCGTCGCCGGGACCGGGACGACGACGGGCCAGTGGTGCCAGGTCGCCCATGCCACCGTGGCGGCGGCACCGAGCAGTGATCCGGTAAGACCACCGAGCAGTGCCAGCGACATCGACTCGATCAGGAACTGCCCGCGGATCTGGCCTCTGGTCGCCCCCAGCGCACGGCGCAGCCCGATCTCGGCCCGGCGTTCCAGCACAGAGATGACCATGGTGTTGGCGACGCCTATCCCGCCCACGAGCAGCGCCACCACGGCGAGGGCGAGGAACAGCGCCGAGAAGGTGTTCTCGGTGGCCCGCTTGGCGAACAGTGCCTCCGACGGGCGGCTGACCATGACATCGGCGGGTTGCGCGGGGTTCACGGTCTCGGGCAGGACCGCGCGGACATCCTCCACCGCCGGTTCCGTGGTCTGCAGGTAGAGAACCGTGGGGTGGCCGTCGAAGGCCAGTTCCGAGCGGGCTACCGGCCAGCCGACGAAGACCGCCCGGTCGATCTCCGGAAGCAGCGGGACCTCGGCGAGAATGCCGACCACCGTGAACCACCGGTCGCCGATCATGAGCTGCCGGCCGGCGTCCTCGCCGGCCGGCAGCCCTGTCATGCCGAGCCGCGCCGCCGCCACCGCGCCGAGCACCACGGTGGGAAAACGGGAGGTGGTCTCGGTGAGCCATTGGCCGTGCCGGACGCGGGCGTTGATGACCGGCAACAAGTCGAGCTCGCCGGCCAGCACGGTCAGCCCCGAACTGTCCGCGGGATCGGCACGGTCGGAACGGCGTACCGTGGCGTGCGTGTTCGCGACGGCACCGGCCCGGGTAACCGCCCCGATGCGGCGGACCATGCCCACCGCCTCGGCCGGCAGGAGCGTCGCCGGTTGCCGATCCGGCACCGCCGTGACCTGCAACATGTTGGTCCCCAGGGCGGAGAGCTCGCGCATCAGCTGAGCCTGGCTCGATGCCGGGATGCCGACGACCGTGATCACGGTGGCGATGCCGATGGCGATGCCCAGCGCGGACAGTGCCGCCCGGGTCCGGCGGGCGTGGAGGCCGTACAGCCCGAGGGCGAGCAGATCCAGCCCGGAAAGCCGGGTCGGCCGGGCGGCGGCGACGGCGCGGTTCACCCGGCCCTCCTCGCGGAGTCGAGGATCAGCCGGCCGTCGAGCAGCTCGACACGACGCGGGAGCCGGGCCGCGATGTCCCGGTCGTGGGTGATCACGGCGATGGTGGTGCCATCCTGGTGGAGCTGTTCGAGCAACCCCAGGACCGCCTGACCGTTGCGGACGTCCAACGCACCGGTCGGTTCGTCAGCGAGCACCAGCTCGGGCTCGTGCACCAGGGCCCGGGCTATCGCGACACGTTGCCGTTCGCCGCCGGAGAGTTGATGGGGCCGATGTGCCGCGCGGTGCGACATGCCGACCCGGTCGAGCGCCGCCAGCGCCCGTGCCCGCCGGTACCGGCGGGGCACCCCGGCGTAGAGCAGGCCGGTAGCGACGTTCCCGGCCGCGGTCAGCCCGGCGGTCAGGTGGAACTGCTGGAAGACGAAACCCAGCCAGCGGCCCCGGAGCGCGGACAGTTGCCGGTCACGCAGGGCGGCCACGTCCAGCCCGCCCAGGTGGATGCGTCCGGAGGTCGGGCGGGCCAGGGTGCCCATGACGTTGAGCAGTGTCGACTTGCCCGAGCCCGACGGGCCGACGATCGCCAGCATCTCGCCCGCGCATATGTCGAGGGAGACGCCGTCGAGCGCGGTCACGCCACCGGGGTAGTCCATGCGCGCGTCTCGGACGGACAGGACGGCAGGACCCGTCATGAGGTGGTCACCACCAGCACACCCTCGTCGATGCCTGCCCCTCTGATCTCGACGAGCCCGGTCGCGAACATGCCGGTGGTGACGGCGACGAGACCATCACCGTCGGCCGGTTGCACGGCGTAGCCGCCCTCGCGCAACGCCACCAGCGCCCCGACAGGCACGGCCAGGACATCGCGGCGGCTCTCTCCGGCGAAGTCGACCCGTACCTTTGCCGAGTCCAGGCCGTCAAGGGCCTTGTCGTCGACGGTCACTGCGATGGACCGTACGGGCACGTCCGATGGACCCGCGCCCTCCTCCGTGACAGCGGCAGTGCCGATGGCGGTGACTTCTCCGGTGACGGAGGAGTCACCCGGGAGAACGACGGTCACGGGGTCACCGCGTTGGACCCCCGCAGCCGCGGTGACCTCCGCCGCCACGGTGATGACCTTCGTGGTCGGGGTGACGCTCATCAGCGGACCGGCGGCGGCGTCGCCCGGCTGAGCTGTGACGGCTTCGACGCGTACGGAGCCGGGCAGGACGAGGACGTCGCCGACGGCGAGGCTGCCGAGCACCGGAAGGCCGGTGTCCCGTTGCCACCGTTTGATCGCTGCCATCAACGAGCTGGTCAGCACGCCCTCCCCGGTGCGCACCGTGACCCTGGTCGTTGTCGGTTTCGCCGAGGGAGCCGGCGCCGGCGTGGTACGGGTGATCGTCTCCCCGGGGCCGGGCTGCCGGCCGATCAGGTAGCCGAGGGCCTGGAGATTGGACGCGACGACGCGCACATCGCGTCCGACCGTGCCGATCTCGGACAACGACCGGTACAACGGCAGCCCACCGTAGAACAGCGGCACCGGACGATCGTCGACCCGGAAGATCTGGCCGCCGCGGCGAACCGTGGCGCCGGACCGGGGCAGCCAGGTGACGATGCCGTCCTTGGCGCCTTTGACCGGCCGCGAGTGGCCATAACCGAGAGTTCCTGTCAGTGACTCCGTCATCATCATGTCGGTTCGGGCCACGGCGACGGTGCGGACCGGAACCGCGGGGCCGGTGACCGGTGGCGCGCCGCTGCGACGGGCAGACCAGACAGCGCCACCGGCCACCGCCGCCACGGCGATGACCAGCACCGCCGCGAAGGCGAGCCGCCGCCGCGCCCGGCTGCGTGGAACTGGTGATTCGGAAAGCATGCGACCAGCGTCGCGCCTGTTTGTCAGGATCCGTTCAGGTCTGACGATCCTGACCGATCCCTGACAATGATCCGCGATGGTGTGGTCATGTTCGACATCAAGGTGGCGCGCTGCGCCTTCGCGGCGATGGCCGTGATCAGTCTGGCAGCCGGGTGTACGGCCGAGGGGCCGGAGTCCGACGGTGGTCAGGTCGCGACCCTGCAGAGCGCAAGTCCCCGGCAAGGCGCGGCCGGCGACCCCGCCGATCAACAGCCGCTGGTCCGCATCGATGCCTCGGCGGAAGATCGTGACGCGATGTGGGCCGTCTGGGAGCGGTGCGTGAAGCAGGAGGGTGGCCCGGAGTTCGACGACAACGTGAAGCTCGTCTTCGACCCGAGCCCCTCGGCCAGAGCCGTACGGGCGGCGTGTCTCGGAAAAGAGCCGGAGACCTACGAAGACCGGCAGAAGCGTCAGGACATCACCGCTTTCCGGGACAATCAGCGGCAGTGGTACGAGTGCGCGAAGCAGGAGGGATACCAGGTCAACACCCCGGACGAGAACGGCGAATTCGGCCTCAC
>CAKUMG010000004.1 GCA_934667465.1 uncultured Actinoplanes sp.
TCCGTACGCCGTCCCGCCCGCGCCCGTCCCCGCCGGCGCCCGCGCCCGGCACCGGCCCGGCACCCGGTGCAGCGGCCTCCGGCCCGCGCGACAAGACAGCGGCTTCCGCCCCGCGCGACAAGACAGCGGCCTCCGGCCCCTGTGCCGGCACGGCGGCGCCGGGCTCAGCCGGCACCGCGTCAGCGACGGAAGCCCGCAGCAGCACCGCGCCCGCGGCGACGGACAGCGCGAGGACCAGCAGGAACGGCAGCTCGACCGGCCACCCCGCAGCGCCGGTCACCCCCGTCGTCACGCTGCCCAGCACCACCGCCGCCGAGAACGTGGCGTGCGAGCGGGTGATCACCGGCCGTCCCGACGCCCGCTCGGCGTCCGCGGCCAGGGCGTTGATGGCCACATCGGCCGCGCCCGAGACCGCGCCCACCAGGAGCAGTCCCACCGCGAGCCCGGTGAAATCCCGGGCGGCGAGGACCAGCACGACGCCCGCGACCCCGAGCAGCGGCACGGTGATGCCCGCCACCCGGAGCCCCCAGCGGTCGATGGCCCGCCCGGTGAACGCCATCGCGGGCAGCGCACCGAGCCCGATCAGGAGCAGCGCCAGGCCCAGCGCACCGTCGTCGACGCCCGCGCGGTCGCGCACGGCGGGTACCGACGCTCCCCAGACGCCCCAGTACGCACCGAACGCAAGCCACGGGCCATAGACCTTCACGTGTGTAGCGTTACACAATGCGTATCGTTACACAACCGCGTGACGATGACGGAGGCACACCATGCGCGTGACGATGACGGACGTGGCCGCCGCGGCGGGGGTGTCGCCGATGACGGTCTCCTACACCTACAACCGGCCCGCGCGGGTCTCGGCGGACACCCGGGAGCGGGTGCTGCGGGTCGCCCGCGAGCTGGGCTACGGCGGGCCGGACCCGAGGGCGCGGGCGCTGCGCCACCAGCGCTCCGGGTCGCTGGGGTTCGTGCTGGGCGAGCACCTCACGTACGCGTTCGAGGACCCGCAGGCGACCCGGTTCCTGGCCGGCGTGGCGGCGGTCTGCGTCGAGGAGGGCCTGGGGCTGACGATGATCCCGGTGACCGGCGGCGAGAACGACGCGGCCCGGGTCCGGGAGGCCGCCGTGGACGGCTACATCGTGTGGACCACCGGTGACGACGACCCCGTCCTGCACGCCCTCGCCGACCGGCCCGCGGTCGTCCTCGGCGGCCCCGCGCTCCCCGGCGCCGGCCTGGTCACGATCGACGACCGTGCCGCCGCCCGCGCCGCCGGGCTGGCCGCCTTCCGGGGCTCCCGCTCCCCCGCCGTCGTGTCGTTCCCGATGGGCCGCGACCGCACCCCGGCCGTGCTGTACGGCCCCGACCCGGACGCCGCGCCGTTCCCGGTGACCCGCAACCGCCTCGCGGGCTACCGGGACGCGATCACCGAGCTGGGCGGCGACTGGTCGGCGGTGCCCGTCCTGGTCCTGGCGCGCAACGACGCGGCCGAGGCCCGCGACCGCTTCCGCGAGCTCGGCCACCCCGACGCGGTGGCGGCCATGGGTGACACGGTCGCCCTCGCCCTTCCGCACGCCGGCACCATCACCGGCTGGGACGACACCGACGGCGCGGCCGCCGCGGGCCTCACCACGATCCGCCAGTCGCTGCGTGACCAGGGCGAGGCCTGCGCCCGCCAGCTCGTCACCGGCAGGCTCAGGA
This sequence comes from uncultured Actinoplanes sp., assembly GCA_934667465.1. GTDB lineage: Bacteria > Actinomycetota > Actinomycetes > Mycobacteriales > Micromonosporaceae > Actinoplanes. The sequence continues at coordinate 1,696 of CAKUMG010000004.1, forward strand.
CGGAGAAGGCACCGTGGACGCTCGTCGAGCGAGCGTCCACGGCATAGCGCGCAGGGTCAGTTCTGCACGAACACCGACACCGAGCGCGCCGGCACGGTGAAGGTGCCGCCGGCGAACGACGCCGTCGACCGGAGCGCGGGATGCTGCGCGATCGAGGCCCCCCGCAGCGCCGGCACCGTCTGCTTCGCCGCGGACGGTGTCGCGTTGAACACCACGGTCACCGACTTCCAGCGCTTGTCGATCCCCCGTCCGTCGAGGTGCATCGTGAGGACGCCCGGGGTCTCCGCGGTGCCGGAGAGCGGGAACGACACACGCTTCTGCACCTCGGCGGCGGTCGGCAGCCCGAACACCGGCGACGAGTTCCGGACCCGCAGCAGGGCCTCGTACGCCGATTGGGCGGCCGTGACGTCCGCGCAGCCGGGCACCAGGGCGGGATCGGCGAGCAGCGGCCGCGCGTACGGCCATTTGGGCTCGTTGTCGGCGGCGGGCGGCAACCCGCGCCCGAAGCCGTTGCCGCGGGTGCAGTCCCACTCGATGCGGTTGAACCAGTCGCCCGAGTTGAAGCTGTTGCGGTCCAGGGACTTCGAGCGCAGCCGTTCACTGCCCGTGGTCACGAAGCCCGGGCCTTGACCGAGGGTAGCCGTGGCCAGCGCGACGACCTGCATCCGCGCGCGGTCGGCGGCCGCGGTCGCCTGCGGCAGCTTGTACGCGAGCGCGTCGTACAGGATCTCGTTGTCGTGCGCGTCCACGTAGGTGATCGCCTCGCCCGGCGCCGCCGTGTAGCCCGCGGGCGCACCGTTGTAGTCGATCTCGGCGCCGGTCCGCGACGACCCGTCCGACGCCGTGAACCGGTAGTCGGCGAGGTTGCCGGTCAGTCCGACTTTGAGGAGGTCCTGGTAGTGCAGCAGCCGCGCCCGCTGCTCGGCGGCGGTGCCGTTGGCGGGGTCGCCGTTCGGGTCCGAGAAGAGCCCCGAGGCGAAGCCCTGCACGCGCAGGTTCTCGTCGAACGGGCCACCGCCGCGGACCGCGTCGCGCAGCCGGTCGTTGAAGGTGGCGATGCCGGTGCCGGCCATGTTGGCCTGCGTCGCCTGCTCGAAGCGGGCGTCGCCGGCCACCTCGCCGAAGTCCCAGCCCTCCCCGTAGAGCAGGATCGCCCTGCCGTCCACGCCGTCGCGCGCGACGGTCAGCCGGTCCAGCGCCGCGCGTACGGCGAGGATGTTGGCCTTGGGGTGGTGGCCCATGAGGTCGAACCGGAACCCGTCGACCTTGTACTGCCGTGCCCACGTCACGACCGAGTCGACGACGAGCTTGCCCATCATCGCGTTCTCGGGCGCGGTGTTGGCGCAGCAGGTGGAGTTCGCGACGCTGCCGTCGGCGAGCAGCCGCTGGTAGTAACCGGGCACGATCTGGTCGAGCACCGAGTGCGGATCGGTACCGGCCGCCGACGTGTGGTTGTAGACGACGTCCATGACCACGCGCAGCCCGGCCTTGTTGATCCCGGCCACCATCGACCGGAACTCGCGCGTCCGGTTGTCGGGGTCGGTCGCGTAGCCGCCCTCCGGCACGGTGTAGTGCAGCGGGTCGTAGCCCCAGTTGTAGCCGTCGGTGTCGGCGGTTCTATCGATACACGCCTGCTGCTCCGCGGAGTCCGGCGGGAAGGACGCGAGGTCGCAGGGCGGTTGCTGCTGGTCAGCGCGGCGCTCGGGGATGGTCGCGAAATCGAAGACCGGGAGGAGATGGGCGTACGTGGTCCCCGCCCGCGCGAGGCTCGTCAGGTGCCGCATCCCGGGCGTGGCCGGGTCCGCGAACGCCGCGTACGTGCCCTGGTCGGAGAAGTCGCGTACGGACAGCTCGGTGATCTGGGTCTTGCCGGGCGCCGGCTTGCGCAGCCCGGACCAGCCGGCCGGCGCGTGGGCCGGATCGGTCAGGTCCGCGATCCGGCTGTGCGTCGAGTCGGTGGCCAGCGCCACCGAGTACGGGTCGGTGACGCTCGCCGTGACGACCTTGTTCGCGGCGGGCTGCCAGGCGGTGACCCGGTAGCGGTAGTACTTGCCCGTCCAGCCGGGCTCGCCGGTGACCGACCAGACGCCTGTCGCGTCGTCGCGGCGCATCGGCAGCACCCGGGCGGACGCCGCCGGGGTGTCGGAGAGTTCCAGCTGCACCGACTGCGCGGTCGGCGCCCACACCGACAGCCTGGGCGTTTTAGCGTTGAACACCGGGCCGAGCGCGGCACGGGTGGCCCCGGCATACAGGTCGTCGAGCAAGCCGGCGAGCTGGACGCCCGTCGCGGAGATGAGCGTGCCGGCCGCGTCCCGCTGGGTGACGGCGACCTGGCCGCGCACCACCTTCCGGAGGTCGGCGCCGGGCAGGCGGAAGGCATTGTAACGCCACAAGTGCGGGTACTTCTGCCGCTGCGCCTCGGTCAGCCCGTTGCGCTGGGCGTCGAGCCGCAGGCTGTGCGCCGGCGCGGCCGGGTCGAGGCCGCCGTCGGGGTCCCAGACCAGGTCGTAGACGCGGCCGTCGGTGCCCGCACCGACGTGCTCGAGGGTGCTGCCGAGGCCGGTCGCCCAGGCGATCGTCGTGCGGTCCAGCGCGACGGCCGCGGACTTGGTGAGGTCCACGACGCCGCCCTGCGACGCCGGCGGCGGCACCGGCACGAGCCGCTCCGGCACGCCGGCCAGCAGCCACACCTCGCGGCCCGCGGCGGCGAAGTCGAGCCGCTGATCGCCGTCGAGGTCCTTGGCGTCGCCGTTGTGGATGATGTAGTTCAGCCCGGTCGCGCCCGCGGCGAGCGGCACCCGGAAGGTCACGCCGAAGTCGTCGCGCCCGACCGGCTGCAGCGGCGCGGCCCAGTCGGTCGGCGTCGCGGCACCGTCCCAGACGTGCAGGCCCCAGCCGTCGTAGTTCCCGTCGGCGCGCCGGTAGTGCACGAGCGCCGTGTCGGCCGGGGGCGGCGCGTCCGGCCGTACGAAAGTCGGATTTTGATCCCCCTGCTCCACCCACGCCTCCGGGTGCACCGTCGGGTCGAGGGAAGCCTCGACGTCGGTCGTGCCGTCGGGGCCGGTCACGGCGAACCCGACCGTCCGGGCGCCGGGCTTGAGCTTGACCCAGGCGAAGCGGCCGTACGCGTCCTCGCCCGCGAAGGGCTGCGCCTGCGTGCTCTCGACATCCCCGGTGGGCTGCAGAACCCACCCGTCGTAGTCGCCGCCGGGTCGCTGATAGTGAACGACCGCATAGCCGGGCGCGACCACGGTCGGCGGCGTGCCGACCTTGATGTCACGCGTGGTCGTCGCGGTCCGCCCCTTACCATCGCGCACCGTGGCGCGATAGGTGACCGGTGTGGCGCCCGCAAGACCGTCAAGATCGTGACTGATCTCGTACGGGGCCTCGTCCGCGACCCCGAGCGTCGTCCAGCGCCCCTGGCCGACGCGCGCCTCGACCGTGACAGTGCTCAGCGGGTCACCCGTGGTCGTGGCCGTCAGGTCGGCGCGCGTGGGGACGAGGGCGCCCTGCTCCGGGGTCGTGATGGTGACCGTGGGCTTCGCGCCGGCCTGCGGCACGGTTCCCGTGGCCCGGTAGGCGACGCTCGACAGCGGCGGCACGGTGATCGTCAGCTTGCCGTCGGCGGTGGTCCGCGCGCCACCGGCCCCGCCGTGGATGCCCTGGAACCCGGTGCCGGGCGTCCACGTGTCCACGGTGACCGTCTGCGCGGTGGCGGCGTTGTTGACCGCGATCACGTACTCCCGGCGCGCGGCGGTGTCCAGGCGGGACGCGGCGAAGACGCCGGGCCCGTCGGCGGCGTACCGGGTGACCTGGGGCCCGTCGCGCAGGGCGGGGTGGGCCTTGCGCAGCGCACCGAGCGCCGCGATCGTCCGGTAGATCGGGTGACCCGGCTCGTAGTTGCTCTGCGCGTGCGTGCGGTCGGTGCCGATCAGGTCGTCGTCGAGGTAGTCCGCGGACGCGCTGGGGAACATGTCCTGGCGCGCGTCCTTGTCGCCGCCGGAGCCGGTGAAGCCCTGCTCGTCGCCGGAGTAGACGACGGGCTGCCCGCGGGTCAGGAACATCAGCTCGTGGGCCAGCTGGGCACGGCGCAACTCGTTGTCCTTGGCACCGTTCTTGATGAACGCCCCGATGCGGCCCATGTCGTGGTTGCCGAGGAACGTCGGCAGCCGGTCGGCGCCGGCGCCGGTGCGGGTGTAGAGATCGTCCTCGGCGTACAGGTCGGCGAGGACCTTCGCGGAGCCGCCGTCGGCGGTGTAGACCTTGGCGGCGTCCTGGAACGAGAAGTCCAGGGTGGCGGGCAGGCCGCCGCGGCGTACATAGGTCGATTGCACTTCCTGATCGGCGCTGTAGACCTCGCCGAACATGAAGAAGCCGGGCTTGCCGGCCTTCTTGGCGGCGTCGGCGATGCCGGCGGAGAACTGCGGCCAGAAGTCGAGGCCGGTGTGCTTGACGGTGTCGAGGCGGTACCCGTCGATGCCGGTGTCGCGGATCCAGTCCGCGTAGATCTTCGTCATGCCGCGGACCACCTCGGGCCGCTCGGTCGCCAGGTCGTCGAGCCCGAAGAAGTCGCCGTACTCGCTGTCCTCGCCGACGAACGTCGTGTCGCCGCGGTTGTGGTACATCCGCACGTCGTTGAGCCAGGCCGGGACCTTGACCTTCTCGTCGCCGGGCGCGAGGACCGGCGTGTACGGTCCCTTCGCCCCGCGAGGGTAGGCGCGGGTGCCGTCGGCATAGTTGCGGTCCTCGAACTCGCGGCCCTGCGCATCGACGTACGGCTGGGTGGTCTTGTCGATGTAGCCGTATTCGTTCTCGGCGTACTTGATGACGTCCGCGGTGTGGTTGACGATGATGTCGAGATAGATCTTGAGGCCGCGCTTGTGGCCCTCCTTCACCAGGCGCTTGAGGTCGGCCGTCGTGCCGAAGTGCGGGTCGACCTGCGTGAAGTCGGTGATCCAGTAGCCGTGGTAGCCGGCCGAGACGTCGGCGCCGCTGCCCTGCACGGGCTTGTTCTTGAAGACCGGCGCGAGCCAGATGGCGGTGGTGCCGAGCCCCTGGATGTAGTCGAGGCGGTCGATGACGCCCTTGAGGTCGCCGCCGTGGTAGAAGCCCTTGTCCGCCGGGTCGTAGCCGGTGGCGAGCCGGTCGCCGGTGAGGCCGCCCCGGTTGTTGGCCTTGTTCCCGTCGGCGAACCGGTCGGGGAGGACGAAGTAGAACTGCTCGTTCTTCGGTACGGGTTTCGCTGCGGGCGCGGCTTGCGCGAGCCCGGCTTGCGCGGGTTCCGCTTGGGCGAGTCCTGCTTGGGCGGGTCCTGCTTGCGCGGGTTCCGCTTGGGCGGGTCCTGCTTGTGCGGCGACAGGGACGCCCGCGCCGAGCAGCAGAAGGAGCGGGAGCAGTAACCGGCTGACGCGCGGCAGCTTCACATCGAGGCCTTCCTATGAGGACGACGCACGCTAACCCCGCGACGACCGTCCATGCAAGACCTTGCAGATCCTGTCATGCCTTTACATCGCCTTGCGCCGGAAACGTCCCCGCAACGCCGCTCGTGTTCAGCCGGGCAGCATGGGGCGCGGCTCCTCGGACAGCAGGAAGGCGAGGCCCCAGCAGAGGAGCGCCAGGACGACGACGGCCGCCGTGATGATGAGTGCCGCGCGCTTCTGGCTCCAGGGCTTGCGGACCGGCCCGGCATGCAGGGCCGGATCGAGCCAGCCCCGGGCCGCGACACCGAGGTTGCGCGGCAGCTCGGCGGGGATCCGCCCGGCCGGGGTCACCGGCAGCCCTTCGACACCTGCGTCACCCACGGTCACCACCGCCGCGGGAACCTCCAGCACCTCGAGCGCGTCACGCGCCGCCGCCCCCTCGGTCGCGACGACGACGGCGGGAGCGTCCAGCGTGCGCGCCAGCCGGGCCAAGGTCCGCCCATCGCCGCCCAGCGGCTCCGCGAACCCGGACGACGCGGCGACCAGCACCAGATCCCCCGATGACCCAGACCTGCCCGGCCATGCTGCCCCCTACGGCGTGACGGTGAGCGTCACATCATCGCCGATCCCGGGCGGCGGCGACCCTCGCAGGAGCGAGCAGTCTCTGAGAGGTTGAAATTACCACTCAGAGGCGTGATACTGGTGGCATGACAGCGGCGGCAGCCCTCGGCGACCGGGATCGACCTCCCCTCGACCTCGCCGATTTCGGCCCGAGCCCCATGGTGACCTGGACGGAGCTTGTCGCGGCCGACACCCCGACCGAGGATCCGACGAGCTACCGACTCAAGGCCCTGCGCAAGCGCAACGAGGCAACCGCCGGTGTCCGCGTGACCTTGCGCGGCGGCCAACGAGCCCAAGGCACAGCGTCGTACCACAGCGTGTTGTCGGTCTGGTCGACCCGTCTCCGCCAGCTCGGCCAAGCCCGCGAGGCCGATCGGCTGCGTGACGCGGGCTCAAAAATCGAAAAGACCTACGACCGCTATCTCCGCGCCTATCTGTCACAGCATGACCTTGAGGACCTGCCACGGGCGGACTTCTTCAACCGGCTCGTCAGGGACACGGCTGCGGTCCTGGCCGACATCAGCTTCACGACCGACGAGAGCGTTCTGTTCGTCGGTGAAGTCATGGGTTACCGCGGCCGCACCTGGCGTATCGAAGGTCGCGACGCAGCCGGAATGGCTCGGCAAGCCAACGTGCTGGGCCGCGTCCTCGCACGGCGAAACCTGTCTGAAGGTGCGCTCGTGCTTGTCATCGAACGAATGGTGGGTAACGCCGCCGTCACGGAGGTTGAGCCCGCTGTGCGAGTGCCGAGCGAAGCTGAACTGCTCGAGGGCCCCCCTTTCGAGGATGAGGAGTACGCGGAACTCGCCAGGCGCTATCGCAAGACCGGCGGCCGGGCTCCCAGCTCTGACGAGCGTGCCGCCGTCCAGCAGGCACTCGATGCGGGAACCCTCCCTCGGAGACGAATCACTTTGCAGGGGTGACGACAACCCTCCCACGCGGGCGGATTAGCCTAGCGGGGTGACAACAACCTTCCGTGACGGCGAACGTGGCGATCGGCAGGCGCTACAAGGGTTTCGGTGCACCCACCCGCCGGCTCTCGACGAGCATGGTCGCCGCCTTCCGCACGATCGTCCATGGGAGACGGAAGTCGAGGCTTACTTCCACAATCTCAAGCCACCCGGACGACCCGAAGACATGATCCGACTTGGATTCGACAGCTATCGAAACCTTGCCAGCATCGTCGAAGTTCAAGGGCAGCACTTCTCTGCTGGACAACCAACGCCTCAATTCTTCATCCGCGCAGTGGCCGTCTCGCTGACCCACAGGCGCACTGGCGGCAAGGTCGCCGACTCGGCCATGACAGACGTTCTGACGAAGATCGCCCAACGAGTTGCTGCTGGCGGGATTGATCGATTCTTCGTCTCAGGACGGATTCATCGGAGCAACAACGCCAGTCAGACGATGGTGCAACGGCACGGCCTGCAACCGATAACGGATGTCCCCCATGACCCTTACGTCCTGTGGGGCGTTGCCGTATCCATCGGATGAAACGGTGCGGCCGAAGCGGGGAATTCCAGGTCAGTGAACTGTTACCTGGACGCCGTCGCTCACTTCGCTCAGGTCCGGGGTGCCGCAGCCCACGAGTTGAAGGTGCCGGAGCCGCGGCAGCTCTGCCAGGGTGCCGAAGTCGGTGACTGCGTCGCAGTAGCGGATCTGCAACGTCTCAACACCGCTGCCGGCAAGCGCTGCGAGGAAACGCAGGGACCTCAGGTTGTGCAATCGCAGCGACGTCAGACCGTCCAGCGCCTCGATGCCGTCCAAGGTAGTCAGCCCGCCTCCGAGCAGCCCGAGCCCGGTCAGCGGCAGGTGCCCGATCCGCTCGAACACCCCGGCCGGGACCGTGATCAGGTGCAGCTCCCGCAGGCTCGGCACGGCCACGATCTCGTCCAGGTTCTGCGAGTTCCGGGCCGGCTTGATCACCACGGCCCGCACGTTCGGCAGCGCGTCCCGGGTCAGCATGAGCGGCCCGTCGGCGCGGAGCCCGGTCACGAGCGGCAACATCACCCCGGGCGGCCACGTCGTCGCCGACCCGCCGGTGAACACCCCCAGCGTGGTGACCGACGGCGGCACACTCTCCGCGCTGATCCCGGCCACCGCCGCCCGCCCGGCCACCGGCCCCACCATCAGCCGCTGCAGGCCCGTCAGCTCCCGGACCCGCGGGAAAATGCGCGCGAGCGGCTCGGACGGCGGCGCCCACAACCGCAACGCGGTGACGCGTACGGGATCGATCGGCTCGTCGGGCAGCAGCACCGCCCCCGGCGCCACCCCCGAATGCCGCGCCTCGCTCATGACCTACTCGTCAGGCTCGATCGTGTGCTCCTCGGAATGCCAGGTCAGCGCGGCGCCGAGAGGTCGCAGGCGGGGAAGATGCCGGCGAGCACGTGCAGATTGCTGGTCGCGAACGCGACGACATTGTCGGGGATCGTCGGGCTGCGGCGCGGAGTTGCGATCGCGTCCGCAAAGTGGTCCGGAAGAGATCGTCGTCGGCGACCCGGGGCGGGAACGCGTCGTCCGGGCCGGGGAGCTGGATGAGTCCGCCCGGCGAGGCGCTCTGGCAGATGTACGGGCTGTGGCTGGTGACGATGAACTGGATGTACGGGAAGTGCTCCATCAGCCACGGCGCGATGCGCTTCTGCCACGACTAAATGCAGGTGCACATCGATCTCGTCGATGAGCACCACCCCGGAGGTCGTGTTGACCGGCGCCCCGGAGTCGTCCCAATAGGCATTACCGTCGAAGCATTCGTGGGTCTGCCGGACGATGTCGGTCACCAGGGCCGTGACCGTCCGGTAGCCGTCGCTCATCTCGTCGATCCGGACCGGCGGGCTGCCCTCCTTGACGATCCACAGGCCGTCCGGGTCCACCCGGTCCGCGCGATAGCCGTCGGGGAAGAGCCCGTCATTGAGCAGGGCGAGCATCCGGTGTTCCAGCTCGGCATACTCCTCACGACCCGAGCGGGCGCGGTAGTTGACCTGCTGCAGCCACTGGACGGTTTCCGCGAGCGAGGCTTCCTCCCGGAACAGCGTGGCGAAGCGGGCTACCGTCCAGTCGCCGGCCATCAGCCTGGCGACTTCGCCGCTGGTCCCCGCCAGTCGACGGAACGGGCCGTAGCCGGCGGCGAACCAGCCCGTCGGCTTCTGCGACCAGAGTGATCGTTCCGCCATCCTCCCGCCCGCGCCGCCGTCGTCGAAGTCGGCCTGCGGGCGGGACCTGGTCCCTTCGGCGTGCTCCCACTTCAACGGCGCCGGGAACTGTCCCGGGGCACGCCCACGGCCGCTGAGCGTGACTTCGTACTCGTCCCTGGCGATGTCCGCCCGGACGGTGGCGAGGGAGCTGCCGTGACTGACCCAGTCGCGGTCGCCCTCGGTCAGGCTATTCGCCACCTCGGGGCCTGCCATGGCGGCCGCGGCCGCGCGAAGCAGCGTCGTCTTGCCGGAACCGTTGCGGCCCGCGATGACGACGAAGCCGCGGTAGCGGTCGAAGACGTCGCCGCCCTCGGTGTTCAGTTCGAAGTCGAGGTCGACAGCGCGCGGACCGGAGAAACCACGCACCCCGTCGATGCGCAGGCGATGAAGGTACATGGACGTTCCTCCTCCGGAAGTGCGCCGCCGCTGCTCCTCAGAACAGCGGCGGCGCGTCGGTGTCAGGCCTTCTTCAGCCAGAAGGTGAGGCCCATCGGCTCCTCGGTGAAGGGCGTGCCCCAGTCCGGCGCGCCGGGCGCGTAGTCCGTGGCCAGCACCTCGTCCGCCACCAGGTCGCGGTGTTCCTCCAGGGCCGCCGACAGGTCGTCGGAGGTGGAGGTGTAGCGCAACACGATCCGGTCCGAGACCTCGAGGCCGCTGGACTTGCGGGCCTCCTGGATCAGGCGGATGGCGTCGCGGGCCAGGCCGGCGCGCTTGAGTTCCGGGGTGAGGTGCAGGTCCAGGGCCAGGGTGGCACCCTGTTCCGAGGCGACCGCCCAGCCCTCGCGCGGGGTCTCGGTGATGATGACCTCCTCCGGCGCGAGGCTGACCGGGGCACCGTCCAGGAGCACCGTGGCCGTGCCGGCAGCCAGGTCCGCCTTGAGGGCGGCGGCGTCGGCTGCCGCGATGGCCTTGGCGATGTCCTGGACCTGCTTGCCGAAGCGCTTGCCGAGCGGGCGGAAGTTGGCCTTGGCCGTGGTGTCGACCAGCGAGCCGCCCGCCGAGGCCACGTCGAGGACGAGGCCGACGTTGAGCTCCGCGGCGATCTCGGCGAGCAGGTCGTCGTCGAGCGCGGCGAAGCCGGGGCCGGAGGCGAGCGCGCGGGCCAGCGGCTGGCGGGTCTTGACGCCCGACTCGGCGCGCGCGGTGCGGCCGAGCTCGACGAGGCGCCGTACGAGAGTCATCTGCTCGCCGAGGCGGGAATCGATCAGCGCCGGGTCGGGCACCGGGTAGGCGGCCAGGTGCACCGACTGCGCGGCGGTTTCGTCGACGACGGTCACCATGTCCTGCCACACCCGCTCGGTGACGAACGGGGTCAGCGGGGCCATGAGCAGCGTGACCGTGCGCAGCGCCTCGTGCAGCGTGGCGAGCGCCGCCGGGTCGCCCCGCCAGAAGCGGCGGCGGCTGCGGCGCACGTACCAGTTGGACAGGTCGTCGACGAACGCGGCGAGGAGCTTGCCCGCCTCCTGCGTGTCGAAGGCTTCCAGAGCCGCGTCGACGTTGCCGACCAGGATGTTGAGCTCGGAGAGCACCCAGCGGTCGAGGACGGACCGGTCGGCCGGCGCCGGGTCGGCGTCGGACGGCGACCAGTTCGCCGTGCGGCCGTAGAGCGCCTGGAAAGCGGCCGTGTTCCAGTAGGTGAGCAGCGTCTTGCGTACGACCTCTTGCAGGGTGTTGTGACCCACCCGGCGCTGCGCCCACGGCGAGCCGGACGCGGCCATGAACCAGCGCACCGCGTCGGCGCCGTGCCGTTCGAGCAGCGGGATCGGCTCGAGGATGTTGCCGAGGTGCTTGGACATCTTGCGGCCGTCCTCGGCCATGATGTGTCCGAGACAGACCACGTTCTCGTACGCGGACCGGTCGAACACGAGCGTCCCGACGGCCATCAGCGTGTAGAACCAGCCGCGCGTCTGGTCGATCGCCTCGGAGATGAACTGGGCCGGGTAGCTGCGCTCGAACAGCTCCTTGTTCTTGTACGGGTAGCCGAACTGCGCGAACGGCATCGACCCGCTGTCGTACCAGGCGTCGATGACGTCGGGCACGCGCGTGGCGACACCGCCGCACTCGCCGCACGGGAACGTCACCTCGTCGATGAACGGCCGGTGCGGATCGAGCCCCGACTGGTCCGTGCCCGATTTTTCCGACAATTCCGCCAGCGACCCGATGCACGTCAGGTGACCCTCGGAGCAGCGCCAGATCGGCAGCGGCGTGCCCCAGTAGCGCGACCGCGACAGCGCCCAGTCGACGTTGTTGTTGAGCCAGTCACCGTACCGGCCGTGCTTGATCGTCTCCGGCTGCCAGGTCGTCTTCTCGTTCTGGAAGATCAGCTGGTCGCGGATCTCGGTGGTGCGCACGTACCAGGACGGCTGCGCGTAGTAGATGAGGTGCGTGTGGCAGCGCCAGCAGTGCGGGTAGCTGTGCTCGTACTGCTCCTCCTTGAAGAGCACGCCCCGCGACCGCAGGTCCTGCACCAGCGCCGCGTCGGCGGTCTTGAAGAACTGCCCGCCGACCAGCGGCACGTCCTCCTCGAACGTGCCGTCGCGGCGGATCGGGTTGACCATGGGCAGCCCGTACGCGCGGCAGGTCGCGAGGTCGTCGGCACCGAACGCGGGCGACTGGTGCACGAGACCCGTACCGCTGTCCGCGGTGACGTACGTCGCCAGCAGCACGAAGTGCGCGTCCGGGATCTCGATCAGGTCGAAGGGCCGCCGGTACGCCCAGCGCTCCATCTCCTTGCCCGTGAACGTGTCCCCGGTCGCGGTCCAGCCCTCGCCCAGCGCCTGCGCGATCAGCGGCTCCGCGACGACCAGCTTCTCGGTGCCGTCGGTCACCACCGCGTACGTGAACTCGGGGTGCACCGCGACGGCCGTGTTCGAGACGAGGGTCCACGGCGTCGTCGTCCACACCAGCAGCGACGCCTCGCCGGCCAGCGGCCCGGAGGTCAGCGGGAAGCGCACGTAGACGGACGGGTCCACGTCGGTCTCGTAGCCCTGCGCCAGCTCGTGGTCCGACAGCGCCGTCTGGTCGCGGGGGCACCACGGCGCGACCCGGAAGTCCTCGACCAGCAGACCCTTGTCGAAGATGCGCTTGAGCGACCACCACACGGACTCGATGTACTCGGGGTCCATGGTCCGGTACGCGTCGTCCATGTCGACCCAGTAGCCCATGCGCTCGGTGAGCGCGGCGAACGCGTCGGTGTGCCGGGTGACGGACTCACGACACTTCGCGTTGAACTCCGCGATGCCGTACGCCTCGATGTCCTTCTTGCCGGTGAAGCCCAGCTCCTTCTCCACGGCGAGCTCGACGGGCAGGCCGTGGCAGTCCCAGCCGGCCTTGCGGGCGACGTGGAACCCCTTCATGGTCTTGTAGCGCGGGAACACGTCCTTGAAGACGCGGCTCTCGATGTGGTGCGTGCCGGGCATCCCGTTCGCGGTCGGCGGGCCCTCGTAGAAGATCCAGTCGGGGCGGCCGGCGGTCTGCTCGAGGCTGCGGTTGAAGACGCTGTTCGCGTGCCAGAAGTGCAGCACCTCGTGATCGACCGCGGCCAGGTCGACCTGCGCGGGCACGGGCTTGTACATGTGGTCCTTCCTCCGTCGGGTTCACCTTCACCAACGGAGGGACGAGGCCGTTGCGGCCCCGCGGTACCACCCTCCTTGACCGCGAGACATCCGCGGCCCCCTCATTCAGGGTTCGCTCGGCTCGGAGGGTGATCTTCGCGTCGTGCACACCACCGGGCTCCCACCGCCCCCGGCTCGCTCTCGGCTGCGTCCGCCGTTACTCGTCCTCGTCAACACCTTGCGCCAAAAATGGTAGCGCACGCGCAGCCGGCCCCGCGATTCAGTTACTCCCCCGAAGGCTTCCCGACGAAGGCTTCCCGAAAGGCGAAGATCAAGAACGGGGATGTCGTAGCGGGGTGGGGTGTACAGATCGCTGCTCCCGCCGAGGACCGCACGACCGGCGCCAGGGGCCTGGCGGCCCCAGAACGGCACCGCCCGCACGGCGACGTGCGTGAGTGGTCACTCCCGAAACCCCGCACCCCCTCGCACCTGGGCGAGTGAGGGTACCCTTACCGCGACCGCACCTCGCTGGGAAGAGTTGGTTTCATGTCGAACAGGCCAGTCCGTGCCGCCAAGACCGGTGTCGTGACCCGGGTGGAGCAGCTGACCCCGCACATGGTGCGGATCGTCGTCGGCGGCCCCGGGCTCGCCGAGGTGCGGGCGGGCGAGTTCACCGACCACTACGTGAAGGTGATCTTCCCGCAGCCGGGCGTGGACTATCCGGAGCCGTTCGATCCGGGCGCGATCCGGGAGACGATGCCGCGGGAGGCGTGGCCGGTCGTGCGGACCTACACGGTGCGCAAGTGGCTGCCCGAGCTGCCCGAGCTGTGGCTCGACTTCGTGGTGCACGGCGACGAGGGCATCGCCGGGCCGTGGGCGCGGGCGGCGAAGCCCGGCGACCGGGTCCTGTTCCAGGGTCCCGGCGGCGGTTACGCCCCGGACCCGGCGGCGGCGTGGCATCTGATCGCCGGTGACGAGAGCGCGCTGCCCGCGATCGCCGCCTCGCTGGAGGGCATGCCCGCCGACGCGAAGGTGCACGCGTTCCTCGAGGTCGAGGGGCCCGAGGAGGAGCAGAAGCTCGAGACCCCCGCGAACGCCGAGATCACCTGGCTGCACCGCGGCGACCGGCCCTGCGGCGAGCTGCTCGTGGCGGCCGTCCGGGGCTTCGCCTGGCCCGAGGGTGACGTGCAGGCGTTCGTCCACGGCGAGGCGAACTGCGTCAAGGACCTGCGCCGCTTCCTGCGGGTCGAGAAGCAGATCCCGATGCGGCAGCTGTCGATCTCGGGCTACTGGCGCCGCGGCATGAACGAGGACGGCTGGCAGAAGAGCAAGCCCGAGTGGAATCAGCAGATCGAGGCCGAGCAGGAGACGCCCGCCGCCTGATCTCCGCCGGCCGCCGGGACGGGCGGGCCTGCGCTCGCCCCCGCCCGGCACGAACCGGCACGGAACGGGCCGGCACTCGCCCCGCCCAGCACGAACCGGGACGGAGCAGGCCGAAGCTCGCCCCGCCCGGCGCGGGCGGGGCGACGGGGCTCAGGGACGCCCGTACGTCTCCAGCAGGCGCAGCCAGATCTCACTGAGCGTCGGGTATGCGGGCACGGCGTGCCACAGCCGGTCGAGCGGCACCTCGCCGACGACCGCGATCGTCGCCGCCTGCAGCAGGTTGTCGACCTCCGGCCCGACGAAGGTCACGCCGAGCACCACCTTGCGGGCCTCGTCGACGACCATCCGGGCGGTGCCGGAATAGCCGTCCCGGTGCACGCTCGCGCCGGCCACACTGCCCAGCTCGTAGTCGACGACCCGGACGTCGTAGCCGGCCTCGCGGGCGGCGGCCGCGGTCAGCCCGACCGAGGCGACCTGCGGGTCGGTGAAGACGACCTGCGGCACCGCCCGGTGGTCAGCGGTGGCGACGTGGGCGCCCCACGGCTGGTCCGCGACGGGCTTGCCGGCGGCCCGGGCGACGATGACGTCACCGACCGCGCGGGCCTGGTATTTGCCCTGGTGGGTGAGCAAGGCCCGGTGGTTGACGTCCCCGGCGGCGTAGAGCCAGTCGAAGCCCTCGACCAGCATGGTGTCGTCGACGGGCAGCCACGTGCCGGGCTTCAGACCGACGGCGTCGAGCCCGATGTCGCCGCTGTTCGGGGTCCGCCCGGTCGCCACGAGGACCTCCTCGGCGCTGACCGAGCTGCCGTCACCGAGCTCCAGGGTCACGCCCTCATCCGTACGCGTCACGCTGGTGGTCTCGGTGTCGAGCAGCACCTTGGCGCCCTGCTCGCGCAGCGCGGCGGTGACCTTCTCCCCCGCGAACGGCTCGGCGCCCGCCAGCAACCCGCTGCGCGCGATGAGCGTCACGTCGACCCCGAAGCTCGCGTACGCGCATGCCATCTCGACCGCGACGACACCGCCGCCGATGATCGCCAGGCTGGCCGGCAGCGTCTGCGCGCTGGTCGCCTCGCGGCTGGTCCACGGGTCGGCGTCGGCGAGCCCGGGGATCGGCGGGACCAGCGCCCCGGACCCGGTCGCCACGATCACGGCCTGCCGCGCGGTCAGCACCCGCTCGTTGCCGTCCTTGGCGGTGACGGTGACCTGCTTGACGCCGCTGATCCGCCCGTGGCCGCGGGCCAGGCCGATGCCGGCGCTCTCCAGCCACGCGACCTGCCCGTCGTCCTTCCAGTCGCTGGTGAACGAGTTCCGCCGGGCCAGCACCGCCGCCACGTCGATCTTCCCGGTCACGGCCTGCGCGGCACCGCCCACGTGCTGCGCGGCCCGCACCGCCTCGGCCGGTCGCAGCAGCGCCTTCGACGGCATGCAGGCCCAGTAGGAGCACTCCCCGCCGACCAGTTCGTGCTCGACCACGACGACGCTCAGGCCGCCCTTCGCCACCCGGTCCGCCGCGTTCTCCCCGACCGGGCCGGCCCCGAGCACGATGACGTCGTATGTGTTCTCTGCATCCACTCCCCCAACCTAGTGCGGTCCGGGGCACGGACGGGGACGCTGCCCGCATTTGACACCCGGATCACGGCAGGGCGCCGCCGGTGTTGACGATCATGCGGTGCAGGACCCGGAGCGTGGTCGCGTAGTCGGCGTCGCTGATGCCCTCGTGGATGCGGGCAAGGATCGCCGGGGTGTGCTGCTGCAGGTCGCGGCGGGCCTGCTCGCCCGCTTCCGTCAGGCGGTAGCGGTCGCCGGGCTCGCGGGCCAGCCAGCCCCGCTCGGTCAGGGTCGAAGCCTCGGCGGCCAGGTCGTCCTCGGGGCGCAGGTAGGTGCGCATCGCCTCGCGCAGTTCGGAAATCGTCATGGCGTGCCCGTGGGGCGAGATGTCGTGCCGGGAGAGGTTGCGCAAGAGCCAGAACTGCGGCTGGGAGAAGCCGTGCTCGGCCTGGCGGGCGCGGGTGAAGGCGATCAGCGACTGGTACGCCAGGCCGGTCCAGTAGGCGGCGGGCTGACCCGTGTCGGGAACTGTCATGGCGGTGACCGTAGAACTTCGAGCGCGGTGGAGGTCAAGCAGTCGACATCGGACGGCGGGCCTGCCTACGATCCGGGCGTCCGGCGGCGGCGGAGGTGGACCGTGGGGCTCGTGGAAGCGGTGGTGCTGACGGCCGGGGGCGCCCTGGCGGCGGTGCTCGGGGTGCTGGCCGGGGGCGTGCGGGCCCAGCGCGGGCGGGACCGTGAGTGGCTGCGCGACAAGCAGCTGGCCGCCTACCAGCAGGTGCTCCGCGAGTACGCGCACTTCGCCATGGTGCTGCGCCGCGCCCACCTGAGCCACCAGCCGTGGCACTACGACTGGAGCCACTGGAGCTCGGCGCTGACCTGCGCCAGCCTGGTGGCCCCGGACGACGTCGCCACGGCGATCGACGAGTTCTGCGGGAGCGTGAACACGTTCCTGGGCGTCGCCGCGACGACCGCCACGATCACCGAGCCGCTGACCGAGGCGCAGCTCGACGACGCCATGCGGGCGCCGGCGCGCGCTCAGCTGGCCCTGGTCAACGCGATCCGGCGCTCGCTGGGCCGCGGGCAGGGCGACCTCGCGACGTGGCTGGGCGGCGCCCCGATCGGGCCCTGACACCGGGCTCCGCCGAAAGTCGTAGCGCGGGTCCGCCCGGGGAGAGATCCGCCGCGAGCCGCGCCGCCCCTACGATCTCGGCGTGAAGATCATCGTGGTGGCCCCCGTGGCGGGCTTCCTGCTCGGGTTCCTCGACTTCGTGTGGATCAAGTTCCTGCCGTACCCGCTCGCCGACCTGGGCAACTCCATGGCGGTGTGGGCGGCGGCCGCGTTCCTGCTGACCTACCTGACCCGGTGGCGCACGGCGGCGAGCCTGGCCGGGGCGGTGGTGATGCTGATCGTGGCGGTGCCGAGCTACTACCTGGCTGCCGCGCTGATCCAGGGCGACGACCTGAGCAACATGTACGCGGCGTACGCGCTGCTCTGGATGGCGGCCGGCGTCCTCGCCGGTGTGGTCTTCGGGGCGGCCGGCGTGGTCGCGCGTGCCCCGAGCCGGTGGCAGGCGCTCGCGCTGAGCCTGCCCGGGGCGGTCATGGTCGCCGAGGGCCTGCTGCAGGCGCAGCGGATCGGCGACCCCAGCTACGACACCGCCGGGACCGACGCGGCGGTCCGGCTGGCCCTGGCCGTGCTGCTCCCGCTGCTGATCGCCCGCACGTGGCGGACGCGGGCGCTCGCTTTGCTGTGGAGCGTCCCGATCGGGCTCCTCGGTTACCTCGCCTTCACCGTCACCGGCTTCAGGTGACCGGGCCCGGGCGCGGGGCCGGCTTCGGGTGATCGGGCCCGGAGCCGGGGCCGGGGCTCAGGCGAGGCCGGCCCGGTGGGCGATGACCGCGAGCTGCGTCCGGTCCCGGGCGCCCAGCTTCGCGAGCAGCCGCCCCACGTAGGTCCGCGCGGTGGCCGGGCTCAGGAACAGCGCCTGCGCGATCTCCTGGTTCGACTCACCGAGCCCCACGCGGGCGAGCACCTCCCGCTCCCGGCCGGTGAGCCGGTCGAGCCGCGGATCCCGGACCGGCGGCGGTCCCTGCGCGGCGACCCGGCGCAGCACGTGCCCGGTCACCCCCGGCGACAGCATGTGCCCGCCGCCCGCCACGATTCGCACGGCCCGCCGCAGGTCGTCGCCGCCGATGTCCTTGAGCAGGTAGCCGGCCGCGCCCGCCCGGATCGCCGCGTCGATCTCGTCCGGCTCGTCGGACGTCGTGAGCACCAGGACCCGTACGGCCGCCAGCCCCGGATCGGCGGTGATCGCGGCCGTGGCGCACAGCCCGTCGCCGCCCGGCATGCGCAGGTCCATCAGCACCACGACCGGCACGTGGCGGCGCACCGCCGCCAGCCCCTCGGTCCCGTCGGCGGCCTGCGCGGCGACGACGATGCCGGGATCGCTGGTCAGCAAGGCGCGCAGCCCGCTGCGGACCAGCTCCTGGTCATCCACGAGCACGACCCGGATCACCGTACGCCCCGCGGGTCCAGCGGCAGCTCCGCCTCCAGGACGAACCCGCCGGGCCCGTGCCGGGTCCGCACCGAGCCGCCGAGAGCCCGCGCCCGCTCGGCCAGCCCGGCCAGGCCGTGCCCCGCACCCCCGTCCACGCCGTGCCGCACGGCCCCGTCCACGCCGTGCCGCACGGCCCCGTCCGGACCGTGCCCCGCGGCCGGGTGCGAGGGTGGCCCGTCGTCCGCCACGGTGATCCGCAGCAGACCGCCGCCCGCCACGGCACTGACCTCGACGCGGCTCGCCTCCGCATGGCGTACGACGTTGGTGACCGCCTCCTGCACGATCCGGTACGCCGCCTCGCCGACCGCACGCGGCACCTCGCCCAGCCCCGGCTCGACCCGCGCGACCACGTCGAACCCGGCCGCCCGCGCGGTGTCCAGCAGCGACGTCAGCCCGGCCAGCGACACGTCCGACCGCGGGCTGCCACCACGCAGCGCCGTCACGGTCGTCCGCAGCTCCCGCAGCGCCCCCGAGGCGGCGGCCCGCACCTCGCGCAGCGCCTCGGCCGTGGCCGGCGAGCCGGACGCCTCCCGGGCCACCTCCGCGTGCAGCGAGATCACCGCGAGGCTGTGCCCCAGCGAGTCGTGCAGGTCACGGGCGACGGCGAGCCGCTCCTCCCGGACCCGGACCTCCGCCTCCTGCCGGGCCAGCTCGCGCTGCTGCCGCTTCTGCGTGCGCCGCGACCGGACGGCGTCACCGAGCGCGATGGCCACCGCCATCAGGGTCACGTGCGTCACCAGCTCGAAGCCGACCACGTACGCGGCGTCGTCGCCCTCCACCAGCCGGAACCCGACCGACACGGCGAGCACCCCCGCGGCCGTGACCAGCGCGACCCCGGCCCGCCCGGCCTCCGCGGCCGAGAAGAGCGCGGCGGCCAGCGGCACGGCGACCCCGACGGCGGGATACCCGGCGGCGTAGTACGCGAACAGTCCGAGCGCCGACACGACCAGCACCACCCGCGGCCACGACCGCCGGACCAGCATCAAGGCCCCGAGCCCGCCCGCCCACGCATAGGCCACCGCATCGGGCTGCTGCGTCCCGCCCTGCCGCGCCGAGATCACCCACGTGACCGCGCCGGTCACGGCAACCCCGAGCAGAGCATCGACCGTACGCGGCCGGAGCGCGAAGTCCATGCACCCGACCCTACGGCGACGGGGTGTCGTCACGGGGCGACAGCAGATGTCGCTCCAGGACGGACGCGGGCGGCAAGCGGCGTCCGTACGGTCGGGGGCATGGCAAAGGTCCTCGGTCCCGGGCCCGTCGTCGCCGGTGCGCGGCCGCGGCGGGGGACGAAGCGGTGGCGGCAGCTGACGGTGTGGCTGCACGTGCTCACGTCGGTGGGATGGATGGCGCAGGCGATGGCGTTGTGCGTGATGCTCGCGACCGGGCTCGCCGCGGACGATCCGATGGTGCGTGACGCGTCGACGATGATGGCGCTGGCCACCGACGGGCGGCTGCTCGCTCCGATGGCGGACGCGTCGGCGTACACGGGGATCATGCTGGCGGCCGCGACGCCGTGGGGTTTCTTCCTGCACTGGTGGGTGGCGGTGAAGTTCGGCATCACGCTGGTGCAGCTCTTCGCCGGGATCTTCCTGCTCTCCCCGCAGCTGAACGCGTCCGCCGTCACCGGGCCGGTGCCGGTGCAGGTCGCGGCGACGGCGCTGATGGCGTCGGCGATCGCGTTCCAGGGGTGGCTGTCGATCGCCAAGCCGTGGGGGCCGGTCGGGCGGCGCCGGACCGGGGGCACGGCGCCGGCCTGGGTCTTCGTCACGGCGGTGCTCGGCGGGCTGGCGGATCTCGCGCTCGCGCTGGTCATCGGCCACCCGATGCCGCTGTTGTCGCTGGTACTGCTGACAGTGGTGCTGTTCCGCCGCCGATCCTGGGCCGCCCGAGCAATGGCGCCCCACCGGCCCCGAGCCGGCCCGCCGGGTGCTGCAAGCGGCGGCCGTACGGGATGGCAGTGATCCCCGGGGCGGGCCGGACGCGGCGCGCCGGCCTGGCGAGGCCGGCGCGGACCCCGTACGGGAGCAGGGGTTGTCAGCCCTTGACGTGCGGGACGACCTCGACGATCAGGTGCTTGGTCAGCGGCTGCTCGCTCTGCGGGCTGTTGTCGCTCAGCGCGCACAGCACGTTGAGCTCCGGCATGTAGCCGGTGACGCTGCCGCGCGGGGTGTCGTAGCCGACGACGCGGTAGCCGTAGACCGAGCGGGTGCTGCCGTCGCGGGCGAAGCTGGTGATGTCGACGTAGTCGAACTCCTGGAAGCCGCGGTCCTTCATCTCGTCGCGGTTCATGAACAGGACCGTGCGCAGGTTCTTGAGGCCCCGGTAGCGGTCGTTGTCCGAGTAGATCGTGGTGTTCCACTGGTCGTGCGAGCGGACCGTGGAGAGCATGTAGCGGCCCTCCTCCGGCACGACGTCGGGCAGCGGCGACGTGTGGAACTCGGCCTTGCCGCTCTCGGTCAGCCAGACCCGCTCGCGGGCGGGCTGCGGGATGCGGAAGCCGATGCTGTCGTGCACGAGCGCGTTGAAGTTCTCGAAGCCGTCGATCGCCTCGGCGATCACGTCGCGGATCGTGTCGTAGTCCTTGGCCCAGGTCTCCCACGGGGTCTTCGACTCCGGCAGGGTGGCGCGGGCCATGCCGCAGATGATGGCGATCTCGGACATCAGGTGCTCCGACGGCGGCGGGCGCTTGCCGTAGGACAGGTGCACGTAGCTCATCGAGTCCTCGACCGTGACGCCCTGCTCGCCGGCCTCGGTCTCGTCCTTCTCGCTGCGCGCGATGCAGGGCAGGATCAGCGCCTTCTTGCCGTGCACGATGTGGCTGCGGTTGAGCTTCGTGCTGACCTGCACGGTGAGCTCGGCCTTGCGCAGCGCGGCGAACGTGTGCTCCTGGTCCGGTGCCGCGATCGCGAAGTTGCCGCCGACGCTGACGAAGACCTTGACCTTGCCGTCGCGCATCGCCTCGATGGTCTCGACGGTGCCGAGGCCGCGCTCGCGGGGCGATGCGATGCCGGTGGCCTTGTCGTGCTTGGCGAGCCACTTCTCGGTCGGGTGGTGGTTGATGCCCAGCGTGCGGTTGCCCTGCACGTTGGAGTGCCCGCGGATCGGCGAGGGGCCGGCGCCGCGGCGGCCGATCATGCCGCGCATCAGCAGCACGTTCATGATCTCGCGCATGGTGTCGACGCTGTGGATCTGCTGGGTCAGGCCCAGGCACCAGGCGATGATCGCGCGGCGCGAGGTCGCGTACTTCATGCCGAGGTCGCGGATGGTCGCCTCGTCGACGCCGGACTGGTGGACGATGTCCGCCCACTCCGTCTCCTCGACCTGCTTCGCGTACGCCTCGTACTGGTCCGTGTGCTGCTCGATGAAGTGCCTGTCGACGGCGTCCTGCTCGAGCACGACCTTCGCGACGCCGCGCAGCAGGGCGAGGTCGCCGCCGATGCGGGGCTGCACGTTCATGGTGCCGGTCTTCGTGGTCTTCATCGTCGCCATGTGCGCGAAGTCGTGCGGCACGATCGTGCGCCGGCTGGCGGCCTCGATCAGCGGGTTGACGTGCACGATGTCGGCGCCCTTCGACGCCGCCTTGCCCAGCGCGGTGAGCATCCGGGGCGCGTTGGACGCCGCGTTGACCGCCATCAGGATGAGCAGGTCGGTGGATTCCCAGTCCTCCAGGTCGCAGGTGCCCTTGCCGGTGCCGATCGCGGCGCCGAGCGCGCGGCCGCTGGCCTCGTGGCACATGTTGGAGCAGTCGGGCTGGTTGTTGGTGCCGAACTCGCGGGTCATCAGCTGGTACGCGAACGTGCCCTCGTTGCTGAGCCGGCCCGAGGTGTAGAACGACGCCTCGTGCGGGCTGTTCAGGGCGCGCAGGCTGTCGCCGATCAGCTGGAACGCGTCGGCCCACGAGATCGGCACGTACTTGTCCGTGGCCGGGTCGTACCGCAGCGGCTCGGTGAGCCGGCCGGTGTTCTCGAGGTCGTAGTCGGTCCACGTGTTGAGCTCGGTGACCGTGTGCTGGGCGAAGAAGTCGGCGCCGGCCTTCTTGCGGGTCATCTCCCACGTGACGTGCTTGATGCCGTTCTCACAGATGTCGAGGTGCAGCCCGTTGCGGTCGTCCGGCCACGCGCAGCCGGGGCAGTCGTAGCCGCCCTTCTTGCCGAGCTTGAGCTGGTTCATCTGCAGCATCGCCCGGGGGCCCGCCAGGGGCTGGCGGGCCTTCGCCACGACCTGGCCCACGCTGACGGTCGCGCCCCAGCCTGCGGAGGGATGGGTGTAGTCGCGCTGGGACGGCTGACCCTTGGTGTTGGGGCCGCGGCCCTTCGCCGGAACGCCGGGAGCGCCCTGCCCGAGCCGGTCGCCGTCCACGCCGGTGTGTCCGTCCCCTGCCATGATCATGCCTCCGACCTCGATGTCCATCCATGATCACCCTCGCACGCGAACCTGGGACCCGCCAGGTGGGGTGCCCTTGCATCCCTTATCCGCCCTTCGGTCCGTTTTCACCGGGGGCGGCCAGGGCGAGGGTGAGCAGCAGGATCCACTCCGGGTCCTTGAGGCGGTCGCCGTAGATGTCGCGCAGGCGGGTCATGCGGTAGCGGACCGTCTGCGGGTGGACGAACAGCTCGGCGGCCACGTCCTCGCGGCGGCCCTGGTGGAGCAGCCAGCTGCGCAGCGTCTCGGCGAGTTTGGCGGCGGCCGCCTCGTTCTCGCCGCAGAGCGGGGCCAGGGCCTTCTCGCGCAGGTCGGCCAGGCCGCGGGCGTCGGCGCCGACCACGAGCTCGACCAGGTGGTCCTCGGTGTCGACGACGCCCTTGGCGAGCTTGGCGGCGGCGGTCCGGGCCACCCGGACCGCCCGGTCGAGGGAGTCCGCGGCCAGCAGCCAGGGGCGGGCCGGGCCGATGACAGCGCGCTCGGCGGCGAAGAGCTGCAGCAGCGGCGCGCGGGAGGCGTCCGGCACGAGCAGCACCGTCGTCTCGGCGTCGCCGGGTACGTGCAGGGTGCGCGCGTCGAGCAGGTCGGTGACCGTGCGGGTGGCGCTGGCCGGCAGCAGCACGGCCGTCAGGGTCTGCGGCGGCTTCCAGTCGGCCTGTTCCGCCGCGGCGATCACCACCGGCGGGGGCTCGCCGGCGAGCAGCACCTGGGCCAGGCGCTCGAGCTTGCGGCGCCGCTCGCGGCCGGAGAGGGCCAGCTCGTCGGCATGCCCGGTGACGCTGGCGGCGGAGAGCTCGTCGATGTACGCGAACACCAGCTCGGCGAAGTGCGCGATCGTGGCCGCCTGCTGACCGGTGCGTACGCTGATCGCGGCGAGCTCGCGCCACGCGACACGGGCACCGACCCGGTAGGCGGCCAGCAGCGCGTCGAGGCTGCGCCCGGCCCGGGCCTCGCCGCGGCCGAGTGCGTACGCGCCCTCGAGCGCCGGCGCCATCGGGGAGCCGGGGTCGTGACCCTCGACGCGCGAGACGAGCTGGAGGAACGTGCCGAGCGCCAGCCGGACCGCGCGCTCGATCTTGCCGCGCATCTCCCCGGCGAACGCCTCGGTGTAGGCGGGCACCTCGGCGGTGATCGGATAGACCACGCTCTCCGAAAGCCGGAACGTCAAACTTGTCATCTCCGAACAATAACGCGGGGTGCGTTTCCCTTTCTTCGGTCATGGCTCATCCCGCAGGCGCAGAGCATGCTTGGGTGATGGCAGTCACCCGCGCTCTCCGCTCCGGCGCCTGGCGCGTCGTGGAGATCATCACGACGCCGGTCGTCCCGGCCGACTACCTCGACGCGGTCGCCCCGTTGCGCAACCGCTCGGTGCTGCGCGCCAAGATCGAGGCGGTCCGGCCGGAGATATCCCGCAGCGTGACGCTGGTGCTGCGCCCCGGCGTCGGCTGGCAGCCGCACCGCCCGGGTCAGTACGTGCGGCTGGGCGTGGACGTCGACGGGGTGCGGCTCTGGCGCTCGTACTCGGTGACCAGCGCGGCCGGCGACCGCAGCGGCCGGTTCTCGGTGACGGTCAACGAGGTGCCGGGCGGCAAGGTCAGCACCCACCTCGTGCACCGGGCCCGGCGCGGCATGATCGTGCACCTCGACGTGCCCGCGGGTGACTTCACGCTGCCCGCGGCGGCACCGGAGAAGGCCCTGTTCGTCACGGCCGGCAGCGGGATCACGCCCGTCATGGGCATGCTGCGGAGCCGGCTCGGCGAGCTTTCCGACGTCGTGGTCGTGCACTGCGCCCGTACGGCAGAGGATGTGGTCTTCGGACCCGAACTGCGCGAGCTCGCCGCGGCCGGGCGCCTCCGGCTGATCGAGCGGCACACCGCCGCCGAGGGCCGGCTCAAGCCCGCCGACCTGGACGAGCTGGTGCCCGACCTGGCCGACCGGCACGTGTGGGCGTGCGGCCCGAACGAGCTCCTCGACGACCTCGAGGCGCACTGGGCGCAGGCCGGCCTCGCCGACCGGCTCGCCACCGAGCGGTTCCGGCCCGTCGTGGTCGGCGACGCCGACGGCGGCGGGACGGTCACCTTCACCACCGCCGGCAAGACCGTCGAGGCGGCCGGCGGCGAACCGATCCTCGACGCCGGCGAGGCCGCCGGCGTCCTCATGCCCTCCGGCTGCCGGATGGGCATCTGCTTCAAGTGCGTGCTGCCCCTGCGGGAGGGTGCGGTGCGCGACCTCCGCGACGGCCAGGTGACCGTCGCGGAACCGGGGGACGACATCCCGATCCAGACCTGCATCAACGCCGCCGCCGGCCCCTGCCGCATCGAGCTTTAGGACATCTCCATGACGACCATGCAGCGCAAGGACTCCAACCCGATCGCCCACCTCACGCCCGAGGACATCGAGCAGATCGGCCGGGAGCTCGACGCGATCCGCGACGAGATCATCGAGAGCCGCGGCGAGAAGGATGCCGCCTACATCCGCCGGGTCATCAAGACCCAGCGGAGCCTGGAGCTCAGCAGCCGCGCGATCCTGCTCTTCTCGCTGTTCCCGCCGGCCTGGATCGTCGGCACGGCCGGCCTGTCGGTGGCGAAGATCCTCGAGAACATGGAGATCGGCCACAACATCATGCACGGCCAGTGGGACTGGATGCGCGACCCGAAGATCCACTCGACCAAGTGGGAGTGGGACAACGCGTCGCCGTCCGAGCAGTGGAAGCACTCGCACAACGAGCTGCACCACACCTACACCAACGTGGTCGGCCGCGACAACGACCTCGGCTACGGCATCATGCGCGTCGACGAGACCCAGCGCTGGACCCCGGCCCTGCTCGGCCAGCCGCTCTACAACTTCATCAACGCCTGCTTCTTCGAGTACGGCATCGCGGCGTACGACCTCGAGCTGGGCAAGAACCTCAAGACCAAGAAGCGCCGCCAGGACCCGAAGTTCCGGGCCGCGCTCAAGCAGGTCCGCAACAAGATCGGCAAGCAGATGCTCAAGGACTACGTGGTGCACCCCGCGCTGTCCGGGCCGTCGTTCCTGCACACGATCGCGGCCAACGCGGTCGCCAACCTGGTCCGCAACCTGTGGACCCACTCGGTCATCATGTGCGGCCACTTCCCCAACGGCGTCGAGACGTTCGAGCGCAACTCGATCGAGGGCGAGACCCGTGGCGAGTGGTACCTGCGCCAGATGCTCGGCTCGGCCAACATCAGCGGCAGCAAGGCCATGCACATCATGACCGGCAACCTGTCGCACCAGATCGAGCACCACCTCTTCCCGGACCTGCCGAGCAACCGGTACGCCGAGATCGCCCCGAAGATCCGCGCGCTGTTCGAGAAGTACGAGCTCAAGTACGTGACGGGCCCGCTGCCCAAGCAGGTCGGCTCCGCCTGGGCCAAGGTCTTCCGGCTCGCGCTGCCCAACCGGCACGACCTGGCCGCCCGCCCGGAGCGCAAGAAGATCGACCCGGAGGCACCGCGGGTCAACCGCTGGAAGCGTGCCGACCCGGTCGCCGCCGCTGCCGCTGCCGCCGCCTCGGTCGCGACCGCCGCCAACACCGCGGCCGCCAACGCCGCCGCCTCGGTCTCTTCTCCGGTCGCTGCGAAGTCCTGACGGCTGTGGTCTCCTGCCACTATGCGTGAGGCATGGTGGCAGGACGCCGTCGTCTACCAGATCTACCCCCGCTCGTACGCCGACGCGGACGGCGACGGCGTCGGTGACCTCGCCGGGATCACCGCCCGGCTGGAGCACATCGCCGACCTGGGTGCCGGCGCGATCTGGCTCACGCCGTTCCAGACCTCACCCCAGGCCGATCACGGGTACGACGTCAGCGACTACACCGGCGTCGACCCGCTCTTCGGCGACGTGGCGAGCTTCGACGCACTGCTCTCCCGCGCCCACGAGCTGGGCCTGCGCGTCCTCATCGACCTCGTGCCGAACCACTGTTCCGACCGGCACCCGCTGTTCCAGGAGGCGCTGGGCGCCGGCCCGGGCAGCGACGCACGGGCCCGGTTCCACTTCGCCGACGGCCGCGGCGACCGGCCCCCGAACAACTGGCCCAGCGTCTTCGGCGGTCCCGCCTGGACCCGGGTGCCGGACGGCCAGTGGTACCTGCACCTCTACGCCCCGGAACAGCCCGACTGGAACTGGGACGATCCGCGGACGGCGGCCATGTTCGACGACGTCCTGCGCTTCTGGTTCGACCGCGGCGTCGACGGGCTGCGCATCGACGTCGCCTACGGACTGATCAAGGCCCCCGGCCTGCCCGACCACCCGGACCCGGCCGCGATCGAGCCGATGCGCCTGCGCGGCAACACGCTGGCCTCCGACCGGCCGGAGGTCTTCGGAATCCACCGCCGATGGCGACAGATCGCCGACTCGTACGCACCCCCGCGCGTCCTGATCGGCGAGGTGAACCTGCCGCCGGCGGGGGCGGCCCGCTACACCGCGCCGGGGCAGCTGCACCAGGTCTTCGCGTTCGGCATGATCGCCGCGCCGTGGGACGCCCGCGCCTGGGCGGCCACCGGCGCCGAGCTGCTCGCCGCGAGCCCGGGCGGCGTCACCTGGGTCGTCGAGAACCACGACGTCGTACGGACACCGACGCGCTACGGCGACCCCGCGCGCGCCCGGGCGGCGCTGCTGACGATCCTCGGCCTGCCCGGGGCGGCGTACCTCTATCA
>CAKUMG010000005.1 GCA_934667465.1 uncultured Actinoplanes sp.
GTAGGGGTTGGCGACGCGCGCGAGGGCGGGCCGGGCGAGCAGCCACTGCTGCAGGGCGAGCTCGTCCGGCAGCCCGGCCTCGCGCTCCCAGGCGTACAACCGGTGGGCGTTGTCGATCGCCGCGGCGAGCTCCCGGCCCGTGAGCCGGCCGGCCACTACGAGATTGGGAGCGTCCGGCCCGCCGAGCTCGTCCCAGGTCCCGGCCCGCCGGCATCCGTCGGGCGGGGCCCCGGTGAACAGGCCGTCGCCGAGAACCGCAACATCGAGGTACTGGGCCAGCGCCTGGTCGATGAGGCCAAGGGCATAGCGCTCGCAGACGGCCGGTTCCCCAGTCACCGTCAACACGTCCGGGCAACGTCCCAGGTCGAGATGCAGGCGGCGGCCGTCCCGCTCGCCCAGCACCACAGGCAACGCCGCCACCGGGGGTGCCTGATCTCCGGAGCGCCAGCCGTACGGGCTGCCGGGTCCGTCGCCGCGCACCCCGGCCAGCGACACGACAACCCGGTCGGCACCGACCACCAGCTCCGCGACGAGGTCACCGGGCTCAGGATCCTCCGGTCCCGGCGGCGGGCCGGCAGCGTCACCGGGCTCCGGCTCGGTGGGTACAGGCTCCACCTCGACGGATGCGGGGCTCACCTCAGTGGGCTCAGGCTCCGCCTCGGCGGGCGCGGGCGGCGCGGCTGGTTCCTCGGCTGCCGGCACAGGTTCGGCGTTGATCGGTTCGGCCGGCGATGGCCCGGCCGTAAGCCGTTCGGCCGGAACGGGGGGCTGCGCGGGCTCAACGACATCGCCGACCTCGACCGCGCCGAGCTCAAGTTCCCGGCGTTCCTCCCCTCGACCCACGCCCAGCTCGCCGAGGTCGAGTCCGCCAGCCCGGTCGACGTCTTCACCGCGGTCCGGCTGGTGCGCGGCTGGGTGGGGCGGGTGGCGGCCGGTGCGTGGGCGGCGACGGTGGACGCGGCGGAAGACTCGGCGTCACCGGCACGACCTGCCGGGGAGCCGCCGGGGGCGGACCGTCCGGCGGCACGTCCACCGGCGGCGGCACCACGGGCTGGGTGGTCTCCTGGGGCACGAGGGACGACTCCCGTTCCGGCACCGGCACCGAATCGGGTGCCGGCGTGGCCGACGCCCGGTGAGGCTTCTGCGTCAGTGGCCAATGGGCGGCAGGGAGCCGGGTGGGCGGTCCGGTTCGCCGTACCGGCGCGGGTGCACCTTCGGGGGCGGGCACGCGCCGCGGCGCAGGGTGCACGGCGGCGCGGTCGCCGCGTTCCTGAGGAGCTGCTCCGGCACTCGGGATGAGTCCCGGCGGCGGAGGGACGGGTCGCGGGCGGGGCACCGGCGAGATCATGACGGTTGTGTCGTCCGTACGGCTCGCTGTTATCGCCGTCACGACCGGCGGCGGCTCGTCAGAGGCCGGGGGGATCGCAGCGGGGGCCGGAGCGATCGCGGCAGAGCGGCCAGTGACCCGATCAGGTGCACGGCTGCGGCCCTGCTTGCCGCCCCGCAGGATCATGACGGCGCCGAGCAGCAGCACGAACGCGACCGCGATACCGCCAATAAACTTGACCGGGTCGTACGCACCCCCGCCGACCTGCCCCACCGGCGCGGCCGAGGCCACCGGCGCCGGAGTGAACACCGGGATCGGGCCGGTTCGCACCCCGGTTCCGGAAGCATCGGCGGGTAGGGCGAGGTACCAGCCCGGCCGCAGCACCAGCGGGTCGGTGAGGCGGTCGCCGTCCGGCTGCACCCGGTCCCGGTTCAGTTCGACGATCTCGGCATAGCGGTTGCCGTCGCCGAGGGTGGCGGCCGCGATCTGGTAGAGGAACGGCCGCTGCGCTCCGGCGGACTCGGGAACCACGTAGTACTTGCCGGTGTCGGCCGCCCGGGCAGCTCCGCCGCCCGGCAGGACGCACAGGACGGCCAGTACCAGCGCAGCGAGGAGCCGTCCAGGACGGCGGAGGAGATCAGGCACCGCAGCTCACCCGCATAGCGGAGACGGCGAGCCGGTAGCCGGTCTGCGGCGGGACGCCCCGGTTGGTGAGGCGGACGACGAACTCACCGTTGCGTACGGGAAAGGCGCCCACCGGATGCCATTGGCCGGCGTGCCGGCTCTGGTCGACCACGAACTCGGCGTAGGCCGCGCCACCCCGGCCGTCGGTCACCGCGTAGTGCGCGGCATCGGCGCCGGTGTCGGCGGGCGAGGCGCCCCTCGGCAGGTAGAGGTCGACCCGGCACTGGGCGCCCGTGCTGGGCCGGAACCACCATTGGACGTACTGACCCGGGTCATCCTTGGCGGTCCCGCTCATCGGTAGCGTCTGGAACTGCCCGCGGCAGCCGTCCGCGGCCCAGCCGCCGGCGGCCACGGTCCGCCACCGGTCCGAGCGGCCGGCGACGTCGAAGCCCTGGGTGGTGCTCGAGATGCAGCCCCAGCCGGCAACCGCGACGTACTGCCGGGCGGCGGCGGGCTGCTTCTTCTTCGGGGGATCGATCAAGCCCCAGAAGACGCCGGCCACAATCGTCAGCGCGGACACCATGGCGGTGACGGTGAGCAGCGTGGACAGGCTGACCGTTGCACGTTCACTGGCGGGTACGGCGCCGGCGTGCTCGACGAAGGCCGACACGAATTCGGCACGGCGGCGCACCGCCTGCCGGGCCGGCGTCTCCACCGGCGCAGGAGTCTCTGTCATCAGCCGGTACGACGCGCCGCCGGCCCGTGCCGTTCAGCGGGATCACCGCAACGAGTCGAGCATCGCGCTCAGCGAGCCCGCCCGTTCCTGTGCCCGCTCGCGAAGCTGGGCGGCCGCGTCGCGCAGGGCCGCCAGCAGCAGTTCTTCGAGCTCGCCGGCCGGGCTCTCCTGGACGAGGACCGGGTCGAGGTGGACCGATAGAAAGTCCCCGCTCGCGGTCATCGAGACGGCGACGGCACCGTCCGAGGCGATGCCGGTGACCTCGGTGCGGCCGAGCACGGTCTGGATGTCGGCCATCTGTTCCTGGAACGTCTGCGCCTGTTCACGCAGCTGGTTGAGCTGCTCCTGGCTGAAGGACACGTTGATCCCCTCCGGTCGGTTTCCCTCACCGTGCCAGGGCGACGGGGGGCGGTCACCAGTCCCTGATCGGGGTTCAGCACGTCACCAGCGCATGGCCGAGACGCTCCGCCCCAGCCCGCTCGTCCTCGGTGCCGGCCCGGGCGGCCAGCGCGGTGACCAGGTCTTGTTTTCGAGGGAAAGTACGCCAGACACCGCTGACCTCCTTCGCCGCGGCGGCGTCCTGGCCCCGCAGCGTCAGATCCAGAGCGTGCAGGGTCTTCGCCACTGGCACGTCGTGCAGGGAGTCGGCCGCAACCCCCCGTACCAGCCGGCTGAAGGCGAGCAGCGTACCCGCCGGGGCCTGCCCGAGCGCGTCGAGCAGGAGGCGGGATCGCGCACCGGGGTTCGGTTCCTCGAGGAAACGGATGCCTCGCTCGAGCCACTGCCCGCCGTGATGCGCCAGGGTCTGCAGTGCCCAGCGCACCTCCGCCGTCTCACCTTCGGCGCCGACCGGGAAACGCTCGACCGGCGTGGGTGCCGCCACGTCGCCGAGCCGGGCGCGGAGATCTGCCCGGAAGGCCGCCTCCGGATCGACCGGGGCAGGCGGGACGGCGGGCGTTTCCGGGGCAGTGGCGGTCGTCGGCGGCGGCACGGACAGTGGCGTGAGCCGTACCGGTTCCTGAGGCTGCGCCACATCGACCGGGGCCGTACGGGTGGCGGGTACGACGTCGACGGCAGAGTCGGTGGAGCGGGTGGTATCGGCGGCCGGGCGGGGATGCCGCCGGAGGACGTCGTGGACGAGGGCGGCCTGCACCTCGCCTGCCAGATCGGGCGTCCCCTCGGCGGCTCTGACTGCCACCTCGCCGAGGAACTCACGATGCAGCAGGCCGGCAGGGTCCAGGTCCCGGGCGCCGGGCAGCCGGTCG
The DNA here is from genome assembly GCA_934667465.1 of uncultured Actinoplanes sp. Lineage (GTDB taxonomy): Bacteria > Actinomycetota > Actinomycetes > Mycobacteriales > Micromonosporaceae > Actinoplanes. The sequence continues at coordinate 3,953 of CAKUMG010000005.1, forward strand.
AAGCGGTCCGCTGCGGCACTCAGCGCGTCGGCGAGCTCGTGTTCGCGGGCCAGGCGGTCCGGGAGGGTGCCGGTGATCTCCGCGATCCGGCCACGGGCGGCTGCCGTCGCCCGGTGCCCCGCACCGGCCGCGAACTCGCCCAGTTCGACCGCCCGGTCGGCGCGGTCGAACTCTCGCTGGATCGTGTCCGCCATCCGTCGGACCGCGGCGCGCTGGGACGGGGCGGCGTCACGGAACAGGGCAGCCGTCAGCTGGGCGGTTTCCCACGCCAGCTCGGCGAGCTCGGCGCGGTCGGCCTGCCCGGAATTTCCGACAGCGTCCGGCATGGCCACCGGGCGCTGGGCTACTTCCGGCACCAGGCGATCACCGGCCCGTGCGGCAACGTGCCGCGCTTTGGCCACCCGGTCCGACTCGTCCTCGGAGGAGGATCGGAACCGCCGGTACGCGTCGTCGAATGCAGTCCCGACGGCATCTGCCACCTCGGTCAGGCGCTCCTGCCGTACAGCCTCGGGCAGGCCCTGGGCGGTAAGCCGGTCTCGCAGCTGCCGTACCGCCGCGCTTGTCTCGGCGGCGCGGGCAAGGGCCGCGTCGAGCAGTTCCGGCATGCGTTCCCGCAGGGCCAGTTCGAGCTCGGACCAGCGGTGCAGCCGAGCCGGGTCGTAGGGCCGGTCGGTCAGCAGCCGGTTGACTCCCGCGCTCACCTCATGGTCGAAAGCGGCGGCCACGGCATCGATGGCCGCGGACGACAGACCGGAGCCGACAGCCAGGGCGCGCAGCCGTTCCCCCGTCTCGGCGAGGCGCTGCGTGATCGTGTAGCGCATCGCCCGGTCCCGCAGGCCGGTCCAGAACTCCTCGTACTTCTGCGCCCAGCGCTCCTCGGTGAGCTGCCAGGGCAGAGACCCGGCCGTTGCGCCAGCCCGGATCGCCGGGTGCCAGACCTGCTGGTGCAGCGCGGTCAAATCGGCGACCGTACGATGCCGCCAGTCCGTCAGCTCGGCCGGGGGCAGCCCGTCGAGCGTGCGGAACCGGCTCGGCGGCTGACCGGCCGCCGAGGCCAGGTCCTGGCCCCAGCTCGCCGCGTCGCGTACCCGCTGGTCGAAAGCTGTCGCGAAGTCCGGCCGGCGGCCTTGCACCTCGGCGGCCGCGCGTACCCGCGGCGCATACTCGACAAGCAGATCGCCGGTCGCCTGCCCGGCCCGGGCGGACAGGTCCGGGCCTGCGGGGGCCCGGTTGGCCACCATGGCGCCGAACACGTCGGTGTCTTCCTTCTCCCGCCGTAGCCAGGCGTCCATCACGCGTGGTGGCAGTCCCCGGGCGGTCAGATGCCGGTGGACCGCGTCACGACGGAATCGGTCGGCCAGCGCCGAGACGGTGGCCGCTTCCCGCTGCCCGTGCTGGGCGGGCAGGGCGATGCGGTCGAAGTGGCGGGCCGCATCGGCGAGGACGTCGTACAGCTCCGACGCGTACGTCAGCTGGTCGCGCAGCCAGTCGAGGTGCGCGCGGAACGGGTGCGACGGCTGCAGCGGCCGAAGCCGGTAGTCATTGTCGTCCTGTCCGGTGACGCCGTGATAGAGCGCGGTCACGCTGAGGCCACCGGCTGGCCGGGTGCCGGCTAGCCGGGTGTACTCCTCGAGCAGACGCTGCTGAAACTTCTCGCGGTACCAGTCGCCCTGTGGGAGCGGCTGCCCGGGATCGCCGCCGCGGTCGTGGTGCACGGCCCCGGCGATGCGCTCGAACCACCGGTTGCCAGCGGCGCGGACCGCGAGCTGGTCACCGAGTCGCTTGCCGGCGTCGGGTTCTCCGGCACGGGTGGCTTCGACGAACTCCGTCCGCATCCGGTCGTGGTCGGCTCCGGTCAGCCAGCGGCCGCCGAACAGGTCACGGCGGCGGAACTCGTCGACAAGCTGGCCGAAGCGTTCTGTGGCGGCCCGGTCGGCGATGCGCATGTCCGGCCCTTCGTCCACCTCGCCAATTTCGCGCACCTTTGCGGCGGCGACGTCCAAACGCGGGCTCAGCTGCGCCGTCTGCTCCGCGATGAGGCCGGCCATCATGTCGCGTTGCACCTCGCCCGGATCGCGGGTGACGCCGTGCCGGACATCGCCGTCGGCGAGCGTGTGCCGGACGATGAGAAAAGCGTCGAGTACCTTGGCAGCGATCTCTTGTTCCAGGTTGCGCAGCACCGGGGCGGAGATCGTGTCGGCGAGGTGCCGGTTCTGGCCACGCCATTCGTGGTGGGCGAGCCGGAAACGGGAGGCGACGTCCTCGCCGCGCAGGCGGAGGTCGGCGTCCAGGGCGGCGTATTCCTGGTAGCCGGCCTGCGCTTGGATCCGGTCCGCGTCGGCTTCCTCGGCGAGCCGTTCGCGTAGCCGGGCGAAGTCCTCCGCCGCCTGGTCGGTCACGGGACCCGGCTGGAGCAGGACGGTGCCGTCCGGCTGCAGCACGACGATCTCGGCGGGGGCCGGTTTCGGTGCCGGCGCGGCTCCCGGTGGCGGTAGGATTCCCGGCTTCGGCTCGGTTTTCGGCTTCGGCTTGGCCTTCGGCTCCTCGCCTAGGTGTTCCAGGCGGGCCAGCCGCCGGGTGAGCGCGGCATCGGCATCGATGCCGGCATGGGTGCCCCGCCGGCCCTCTGCCGCAGCCATAGCGCGGATTTCGGCGGCGAATTCGTCCAAATGACTATCGCTCGCATGGGTGTTGCCGGTGTCGGCGGTCCATCTGCCGGGCTCGACGGGTGTGCCGCCGGGAGCGGCCGGCATCCGGTCCCGCAACTCGTTCAGGGAACGCGGAACCACCGGAGCATGTGCGGGCACCGCCGGCACATCGTCCAACAGGTCGCGCAGCCGGTCCGCCTCCGGGTCCCGCGTCTGCGCCCGCAGAATAGCCAGCTCAGCATCGACATCGACATCGGTCGTCGACAGCCTCACGGCAGGTCCGGCGACCGGCGGGGCGGGCCTCGGCTCGAACTGCCGGAGCTTGTTCAGCCGGGTCTCCTGGATCAGCACACGGTACGCGTCCAGCGCTTCCCGGAGCGCCGTCCCGTCCCGGTCGGTCACCGCCTGACGCGCTGCCTTGAGGTGGGATCTGATCTCGGGTATCCGCAGCCCCGCCTGCTTCCCCAGCGCACGCGCCCAGTCCCGGTACATGCCGTACAGGTCGTCGAGGGCGAGCCGGACCGCCGGTATACCGGCCAGCCGGGCCTCGACCAGCTCCTCGGAGGTGCCTTCCGGCGCCCGCTGATAGCCCGCCTTGGCGAGGCGGGCGTCGAAGGCGGCCAGCTCGTCCAAGGAGGAGATGCGGGCGGCTTCCGCGTCGAAGGCCGCCGCGCGGGCCGGTGTGATCGGTTGCGGGTCCAGGCCGACCGCCTGATATCCGTGGCGCGGCAGCGACCGGGACAGCTCCTCGATCCGTCGTTCGAAGGTCACCGGCGGCTCGGGCTGGGCGGCGGCACGCAGAGCGTCGAGTTTCGCGTACATCTCCTCCAACCGCTCGGGCGTCCGGGCCAGGGCGATCTGTCGGCGCAACCAGTCCCGATCGGTCCGCGGCACATCCGCATACTCGAGGTCGAATGCGTCGGGCTCCGGCTCGGCGGTCGGCGCCGGCCGGTCGGTGTCGCGTTGCGGGAAGGGCTTGCCGAGATCGCTCAGCCGGTGCTGCAGGCGCGCGTCGAGCAAGCCGCCGTTCTGCGGCGCCGGCACGGTGAGTTCCTCGAGTTCAGAGAGAAGTTGCGGCATGGTCTTCCCCGTATTCGCCAGCGGCGCGACCGGTTCGTGCACGGGCGCCGATGGCACCTCGGACAGCGCATCCTCGGCCTCACCGGGCCGGAGCACGGGATCGCGTGCGTCGGTGAGGAATCGCCCAACGAGCCCGTCGAACTCCGCGGTGGACATCCGATGGTGGCTCGCCCACGCCCGCTCGGCGGCGGCGAACAGCGTGGCGAAGGCTGCGTCGTTGGCCAGCCTGACGGTGAGGACGTCGATCTTGCGGGCGAGCAGGTCGTTCCCGGCCGCGACCCGGACGGCGGGATCGGGATCGTCCAGCCGCTCGCGCCATCCGGGCCGCTCGGCCTCGGGCAAGGTGTCGACGAACTCCCGCTGAGTGGTCGCGGGATCGGTCCGTGCCTCGGGCGGGGACAGGTTCTCCAGTTCGCGCATCGAGGTCTCCCGGTTTTGCCCGGCCGCCGGCTCCGCCCCGCCTCGCTCAACCGCCGGGGGCGAGCCGTCCCGCACGACCACCGGCTCCACCACGGAAGGCGCCGCATCCCGCACCACGACCGGCTCCACAACGTCACGCGTAGCCACCGGGGGCGTCGGCTGTGACACCGGGCCCGGTACACGCTCGGGGGCGCTTTGCTCGCGCAGGGTCCGGTTGATCTGGGCACCCACCCGCCGGGCTGCGTTCTCCGCCCGGTCCACCGCACCTCGTACTGCCGCTTCGACGGAGTCCAGCAGTGCCTTCTCACGCTGCAACTCCGCCGTCAGCGCGCGGTGTGCCAAGGTCGCATCGCGGGCGCCGAGCTGCTCACGCGCGTTGCGCAGGGCTTGGAGATCATCGCGGATCCGGGCCTGCACGGGCTGCTGCTCGGCGGCGGCGATCTCCCTGCTCAGCCGCAGGCGCTCGTTGCCGATGTCGAAACGCTCGGTGACGATCCGGGTGACCTTCGCGTGCGCCTTCGCCACCTCCGGGTCGGTTTCGAGCTGCTGCCGGGTGATGTCGACACCCACCTCCCGCAGCCGCGTCACCCGCTCCGGAACGCTCTCGAACTCCTGCAGTCGCGGAGCGTCGGGGGCGCGGGCGGGCCCGAGGTCACCGCGGTGATGCCGGGTCAGAGCATCGTGTACGGCGGTTCGCTGGTTGCGGACCTGGTCCAGGGCCTCGTGGGCCTGTCGCGCCCGCTGCTGGTGGGACTCCTGCTCGGAGCGCAGGGCGGCGAGGTCCGGCGGCCGCGGTGCCCCCGCGTCCCCCGGCCGGGACTGGTCGCCGGCGGGGCGCCGGGACGGGGTCGTTCCCGCGGGTTCGATGTCCGAGCGGACGCCGTCACCGAGGCTCTGGCGAATCATCGCCTCGTTCTTGTTCATGGCGTTCCAGGCGAAGTCGCGCAGCTCCGCGGCCGGATCGCGGCGGCCGGGGATCCCGTCGCCGTCGCGCGGGGGGACCGGCTTGGTGGGCTCCGCGTGACCCGTGCCGTCCGCCGCCCGGGCCGCGCCGGTGTGCTGCTCGGCGCGGATCTGGTCGATCATCCGGTTGAGGCCACTCATCCGGGTGCCGGGCTCCGCGGTGGGCATGGTCAGGGGGCGGGCCGCAGCGTCGTTCTCCGCCATCCAGCGCATGATGTCGTCGCGGCCGGGTGCGGGGGGCGGGTCCCGGCGGGCAGTCTCGTACGCGGGCAGGTCGTCGCCGTCGGCGGCCTGGCGGTAGGTGGGTGGCTCGTCGGGGCCGGCGGTGGGCCGTACGATCGCCGGGCTTTCCGGCGTCATTCCGGGCACAGCGTCGCCCGCGACGCGGAGGCCGAGGCGGGGCATCTTCTCACCCGAACCGGGAGCCGGCAGGGCGTCTCCACCGGCGACGGAATCCGGCCCGTCCGCCTTGCCGCCGCGCGGGAAACCGCCGGGCGCGGCCGAGGCCTGGTCGCCGCCGAAGTGCGGCGGCCCGTTCTGCTTGCCGCCACCGGAGAGACCGCCGATTGCGCCCGGGTCGAAGGAGGGCGTGTCGAAGCGCGCGTGTGCGACGAAGACCTCTCGCGACGGACCGGTGGCTGCCGAGGGGAACAGAGTGTCGAGGGCCGCACGGTCACCGTCGGCAGCCGGGTTCGGCCGTCGGCGCAGCCAGGCGGCGGCGTCGGTCTCCGCGCCGGTCTCCCACGCCTGACGGAACCGGGTCAGGACCTGCGGATGGAACCGGTCGCGCAGCATGTCACGGGCTCCCGGGCTGAGTTTCCGGCCGCCCTCGGCCCTGGCCAGCATGTCGTCCGCGCGACGTTCGGCGGTGACCAGGGCCGCGTCCTCGAGGGCGGCGCCACGCGCCCGGCTGGTGAGCGCATCGACCCGCAGCCGCAGGTCGTCCAACGTCCGGGTGACATGGCCCGGCACGAACCCGAAGTCGTCCAGGTCCTTGCGGGCCTTACCGACCGCGCGATCCAGCAGTCGCTCCGCCGCGCTGGTCGTCCGGTCGACCGATCCGGCGACGTTCAAGGACCGGTCGACGGCGACGCGCTCCCCGGCCACGGCCTCGCTGCGGATCCGGGACCGGGCGTCGTGCACGATCTGCGCGGCAGCCGCCTCGAAGCGGGACTCCTGCGGTGCTTGAGCGAGCAACCGGCGCAGGTCGTCACGGGCGTACACCGGCTGTTCCGGGCGCCGTTTGTCCGCGAAGTTCCCCGACCGGCTGTCCACCGCCTTGTGCGCCCGGGCCATCGCCTCGTCAGCCGTGGCCGTCCGTTGCGCCGTCGCGGGGCCCCGGGCACGCAGTAGGGCCTCGGTCTCGGTGAGCCCGTACTGCTTCTGCTGACCGTCGCGGCCCAGCGTGCCGTGCTGCGTGCGCTCCAGATAGGTCAGCCGCGACGAGATGAGAGACTCGCGCTCACCGAGCCAGCGCCCCGCCTGGTCGTCCCAGGCCTCGCGGGCGGGCCTGCTGCTGGCGCTCGTCACGTACGCGTCCCGGGCCGCCTCGGTGAGCTCCGTGCGCAGCGCGGTCACCCGGCCCGCGTCGGCCAGCAGCGGCAGCTTGCGCCCGGCCAGCAGCTCGTCGAACTTCACGCCCGCCCGGACCGCCGCTTGGTCGGCGGCGCCCTGCACGTGCACATACCGATCGAACCGCCCCTCCAAGGCGCGCAGGTCGGCGATGAACGCCCACTTGTCCTTGCCAGCGGCTCTTTTGAGCAGCGAGGTCGCGTCCTTGGCCCATTCGTCCGCAGCACGCGACACCGCATGCGGCCGGCCCGTCACGGGATCCGGGTGTTCCGCCCCGGCCTGCTCCCGCAGCCGGCCGGCGGCTGCCTGAATCCGCGCCGCACCGGCCTCGGCCTGAACATCGGCCCGCATCCGCTCCAGCAGCCCGTCATAGATGCGCCCCCAGCCTGCCTTCTCCGCCGGAGTGGGCGGCCGGCCCTGAGTGAACGCATCCTGCATGCTCGTCGCGAACCGGTGCGAGACGGCCCCCCGGAACTCACCCAGCAGCTTGCCGGCCTGCTCCCGGCCGATCAGCCCGGCGATTCCGTCCTCCTCGAGCACCTGGGCGAAATCCCGGTTGACGTCCGGGTGCGCTTCGTCGACCATCCGCGCCGACCCCATGCCTTTGCCCAGCGACGCCTGCAGCTCCGGCGCATGCCGGCTCTCCCAGCGCCGTACGGCCGCTGTGCCCTCATCGCCGCGCAAGGGCACGGCCACTTGCGTCGACGCGTCACCCTCACGCCCTGCCCCGGTCCGTGAGACACCGTCATCGGCGGTCGTGGTCCGGCCGGTCCTCACCGCGTCGTCAGGGCCGGCCGGAACCCGCTCGGCGCCCGGCAGCCCGTCGCCGCGGACCGGCACCCTCCCGGCGACTTCCGCCTCGGCACCCATGACCTCGCCGTGCCGCCCGGTGGAGCCGCTCTCGGCCCGCACCGACGGCCGCGATGAAACGGCGGTCTCCGGCGACTCCGCCGGCGTCGCACGCTGCGGACCTGGCCGCTCTGCACGAGGCTCGTCCACCGACCGCGTCACCGGCGGTTCCGTACGGCCCCCCGTCTCACCAGCACCGCCCGGCCGAGCCACCGGCTGCCGAGTCACCTCGGGTGTCGCGCCATCCGTACGACGTGAACCCGAAACCGTCTCACCCGGCCCCGTCCTGGCCGGCGGCGACGCCGAACCTGCGGGCTCCCCGGCCCTACCGGCAGGCAGCCCTGCTGTCCCTCCGGGCTCGGCCGCCCTGGGCACGGACCCGCCAGCCTCCACCGCCCTTGGTGCAGCGGCGGGCGCACCCGACTCAACCGCCCTTGCCACGGGCGCTGGACCAGCCGGCTCGACCGCCCTCGAGGCGGGCGCCGGGCCTCCGGGCTCGGCCGCCCTGGGCGCAGGGGTATGACCCGGGCCTTCTCCCACGCCGCCTCGCCCGGGCGGAGCCATCGGGCCGGCCGGCACGTCAGCCCCGCCGGCTCGGGCCGGCCCACCCGGCAATCGCCGTTCGACCGGCACGTCCGGCACGGTCGAACCCGCGGGTATCCCGCGTCCGGCCGGAACCTGCGGCCCCGACCCGGCCTCCGCTGCCAGGCCCCGCCCGGCCGCCCCCGGCGACCCAGCGGGCACGTCGGCATCCAGCCGGTTCGACGGCCCTGGCGGAGGCGTGCTCACGCCCAGGGGCGAATCCCCCGGCTGTCGCCGCCACGGGCTCGACGGCGTACCACCGGGTGTCTCCCGCACGGCACCGTCCGGTACGGCCTCCCGCCCCGCCTGCGGCCGCGACGTGACCGGCGACGGACCACCCTCACCTATCGGCGGCCGCGACGCGACCGGTGGCGTGCCACCCGGTGGGTCTGACCGGATCGAGTCGAAGCCGTCCAGTGACGACACGGTCCTCGTAGTCTCCTGGGTACCAGCCGAGGACACCGAGTCGCTGCGGGTCGGCGGCGGGCCGTCGACCCCCCGGATCGGCCCGCCCCGTTCCAGGTTCAGCGGCGGTGGGCCGGCCGGGGCACCGCCACTCCCCGCTGCCGGCCGGCGCACCCGCGTGCCCGGCCCGCCGGCGCTCTCATCGACGACCTCGGTGGGCCTTACTCCCGCCCCTCCGCCACGACGCAAATCGTTCGGCACCCCCGGTGAACCAGCCGACCCACCGGCGGCGCCGGGCCGCTCGACCGAGCTGCGACTCACCGGGGGCACGGGGGCCGGAGTTGGCTGTGAACTCGCAGCGTGTGCAACCGGGTCGCCGTCCACGGCCTGCGGCGCATCCGCCCCGGCACGCGGCACCCCTGCACCGGGCCCGTGCACATCGATCCGGTCACCGCTCATCGCGACGGCGTTGCTGCCGGGACGCTCCACCGGATCCGGTACGCCCGCACCGGGCTGGACCGTGTCGGCTGCCCTCGGTGCGCCCTCCGGTCGCGGCGGTGCCTCGGGTGCGCTCGGGCCGCGCAGATCCTTGGCCAGTTGGCCGATCTTCAGCGGATTGAGCGAGAACAGGCCGCCGACGAGCCCGCCGATGAGTACCGCCTGCCAGGTCTGGTCGTTGACGGTGAACTCGGTGCCGGTGACCGCCGAGCCGATGCCCTCGAAGATCGCCTCAACGCCGAAGGTGAAGACGCTGTAGGCGAACGCACCGATCGCGAACTCGAAGACCAGGGCGGCCACGGAACGCGCCACCTGCGAGGCGAAGGTGAGCGCGCCGGCCAGCCAGGCGGCCAGGCTCGAGATCAGTGGTGCGAGCAGAAAACCCACTGCCACGCCGAGGAACAGTCCGAGGATGCCCATCAAGATCGTCTTGAGGTCCTGTTTCGCCAGCTCGGCCTGCATCTGCCGCACCTTCGACGCCTGCTCCCGCAGATCTTCGGCCCAGCGACGACACAGGTCGGCGGTCTTCCGCACCGATGCGACGACCCCGTGCGTCGCGTCGAACGCAGCGCTCTGGGCGGCGCCGTGCCAGTCCATCGCCGAGAATCCGTGCAACGCGGTGTCCGACAGGCGGTCCAGGTCGGCGGCCTTCTGCTCCCACACGGCGGCCAGTGCCTCGAGCTTGTCGGGATCGGGGAGGAAATGAGGCACGGCGGGATCAGTCGCCGGAGTAGGTCACGAAGACCGGCGGATCGGTGACATCCCTGAAGTCGGACCTGTCGGGCGGACTGCTCTCTCCGCCCTCGGAAGGGGCCGATTCGGCGACAGCGTCCAGCAGAGCCTGGAACATCTTGGTGTTCGACTCCTCGACGTTGCTGTAGTTCAACGCCGCGCCGGCTGCGAGCCCGCACATCTGCCCGATCACCCCGGGCACATCCTCGTCGGCGACCTTCATGCCCCACAAGCGGTTCTGAACCTCCTGGAGCATCGTGTTGACCTGCTGAGCCGCATCGGCGCCCTCTCCGACCCACGACAGCTTCAAGCTGTCCCACGTGTCGGAGATCTTCGTGAAGGAGTCCTCGATCTGACGCATCAGGTCGGGAACAGCCCCGCGACGTTCCGAGACGATCATGGTCTGGCCCGAGACGTTCAGGAATTCGTCCGGCACGAAGTAGGTGAGATCCCAGATCGCATCCGGCACGATCGACATCGTCTGGCCGTGATCGTAGGTCGCCGGGGCGTCCTCTTTGCCATACGTCGGGTCGTGAGGCCTGGTCATCGATTGGTCACCTCGCTGCGTGTCCCGCCGTAAGCGCCGAAGCTAGCACCGGCAGCCGGGCGTGATCGCGTCACGCGAAGAGGGACGTTGGCGGGTCCCCGCGCCGGTTGATAGAAGTCCAGGAATGGCCGAACTCTCCGATCCTGGCAACACCGGTTACGGCTCCAACTACGTGGAGGAAAGCCCCTATCTGGTGCCGAGGGTCGAGATGTCGGACCCGCACCGCATCGCGCTCTCCCTCACCGGCGACAATGTGATCGGCCAGAAGTCCGAGGGCGCGGGTTCTGGCGCGCAAAGCCCGCAAGGACGCGCCTTCCGGGTTCAGCCGAGCGAGATCAGGGCGCACCAGCAGAAGATTCTCGACGAGCTGAGCATGCAGGCCGACGCGTACGAATCCTTTCGCCGGCTCATCCTCAACACGGAGGGGTGGATCTTCCTGGTCGAGAGCCCCGAGCAAATGGACCAGGCCTGGCGCAACGAAGACGACAAGATCCGCGAAGGGATGCGAGGCCGGCCCTGGGGTGACACACCCTTGGAGGCGCGGTTCAAGGACCCCAACCCCAGCACCACCCAGGCTACTGTGGACGGCCAGAACGCCCTGCTTCGAGCGGTTGCCGACTCGCTGACGCTCGTCGGCAACCTTGTCGCCGCGCTCAACAACGCCGCGCAGAACTATGTTGCCGCCGACCGGGCCGCCTTCGGTTCCGGCGACCCGAACGTCGAGGGTCTTCCCCGCGGCTGATCCTGCCGTCCCACGCCTTCGAGGAGCCACCATGTCCGGCACCCCCACTGTCCAGAGACTGCCGGACGGCACTGTCTTCAGTGACTTCGACAGCGAAGGCCGCCCCGGCCACATCGAAACGCCCGCCGAAGACGGACAGCCCTCCTCCGAGGCCGACATCACCTACGACGGCGACCACACCCGCTACGTCTACGCCGATGGCACCACCGCCATCTATCGCGGGGACCAACTCCTCGAACAGAAGCTCGAGGACGGCACCATCTACACCGCATTCGACGCCGACAACCGCCCCGGCCACATCAAGACCCCCGACACCGAAGCCGATGTCACCTACCGGAACGACCAGGCCGTCTATTCCTACGCCGACGGTTCGGCGATCGTCCGCGACACTGCGTCCGGCAGGATGATCAGTCAACAGACTGCGGACGGTCAGATCTACACAGTCTTTGACGACGAGGACCGTCCCGGCCACATCACAACGCCCGGCAAAGACGGGCAGCCCGCCACCGAGGCTGACATCGCCTATGACGGTGGCAACCAAGTGGTCTACACCTACGCCGACGGCTCCGTGACCATCCACGACACCGCCACCGATACCCTCATCAGCCAGAAGACACCCGACGGACAGATCTACTCCGGCTTCGACACCAACGACCGACCCGGACACGTCTACAGCCCCGCCGCCGGCGGCACACCCGAATCCCACGCCGACATCACCTACGACGGCGACCACACGACCTACACCTATGCCGACGGCTCCGTAACCATCCGCGACACCACCACCGACACCCTCATCAGCCAGCAAACCGCCGACGGCCAGATCTACACCCAATTCGACGCCCAAGACCGCCCCGGCCACGTCTACACCCCGGCCACCGCCGGCAAACCCGAGGCCCACGCCGACATCAGCTATCGCGACGACAGAACCCTCTATTCATACGCCGACGGCACCACCGCCACCTACCACGACAACCGCCTCATCGAACAGAAGCTCGAAGACGGCACCACCTACAGCGCGTTCGACGCCGACAACCGCCCCGGCCACATCAAGACCCCCGACACCGAAGCCGATGTCACCTACCAAGGCGACCACGCCACCTACACCTACACCGACGGCTCGGTGGTCGTCCGCGACACCACCAACGACACCCTCATCAGCCAAAAGACCGCCGACGGCCGGATCTTCACCGATTTCGACGACGACCGCCCCGGCCACGTCCGCACGCCGCCGAAGGACGGCGAACCCGCCTCCGGCGCGGACATCGAGTACGTCGGCGAGGACACCCTCTACCACCACGACGACGGTTCCGTAGCCACCTACCGTGATGACGATCTCGTCCAGCAGAAGCTGCAGGACGGCACGGTCTACAGCGACTTCGACGACCGGGACCGGCCGCATGCCGTGTCGGTCCCCGAGCAGCAGAACCAGTCGGCAACCAGCGCCGTCATCAGCTACGACGACCGCTACACCACGTTCACGTACACCGACAAGACAGTTCTGAAGTTCGATTCCAGCACCGATCAGATCGTCAGCCAGCGCCTGCCCGACGGCAAGGTGTACACCGAGTTCGACGAGCGAGACCGCCCGCAGCACCTGCAGGTGCCCTCGTACGACGGCAAGCCCGCGACCGAGGCCGACATCTACTACGAGCAAAGTCATGTCGTGTACGCGTACAAGGACGGCTCGGTGACGATCCACGACTCGGCGACCGACAGGCTGGTCAGTCAGAAGACACCGGACGGGCGGATCTACACGGGCTTCGACGACGAGGACCGTCCGGGGCATATTTTCACACCGGCCGACGGGGACAAGCCGGAGTCCCACGCCGACATCTCGTACGACAGTGATCGGGTGACCTACTCGTACAGCGACGAGTCCGTGGTCGTGCACGACAGCGCAACCGATCGGGTCGTCACACAGACGACGCGCGACGGCACGGTGTACAGCGACTTCGACGAGAACGGCGACCCGGGGCACGTCAAGCTGCCGGCCGCAGACGACCGCCCCGCCACGAGCGCCGACATCACCTACACCGACGACGAGACCAGCTACACGTACCAGGACGGGTCCGTCGTCACCTACGCCTCCGGCAGCAACACCGTCCTCACCCACCGGACGGCCGACGGCGACGAGTACAGCGACTTCGACAAGAACGGCGACCCGCGGCACGTGGAGATCGCCGCGCGGGACGGCAAACCCGCCACCAGCGCGGAGATCACCTATCCCGAGGGCCGGACGGTCTACTCGTACGACGACCGCACCGTCATCACGTACGACTCGCAGACCCGCGAGGTGATCACCCAGCGAACGCCCGACGGGACGCTCTACAGCGACTTCGACGCCGACGGCCGGCCCCAGCACGTCAAGATTCCGGCGCAGAACGGCCGGCCGGCGACCTCGGCTGACATTGCCTACGACGGCGACCGCACCGTCTACTCGTTCACCGACCACACCAAGGTGATCTACGAGAACGAGCAAGTGGTACGGCAGGAGATGCCGGACGGCTGGGTCATCACGTACGGGGACGGCCGCCCGGTGCGGGGAGAGAACCTCCGGACCGGGGAGAAGGTGACCGTCGAGCCGCACGACGGAGGGCTGCTCTGGATCTACTCCGACGGCACCCGGCTGTGGGTCGACGACGAAGGCAGCCCGGTCAAGATGACCACCGCCGACGGGTGGACGTTCGACGAGTTCGACGGCCGGGGCCGGCCTGCGCGCGGGTCGAGGACCGGTGACGACGGCGAGGTCATGACCGTGACAATCGTCCACGACTTCGACGGGAACGGCTCCACCCGCTGGATCTATGTGGAGGACGGGGAGCAGACGACAATCGTCACCGATGGCAATGGCGCACCCGTCACGCAGACCAACCCAGACGGGACCTCGTTCGAGTATCTGGTGGAGATGGCGCGGCTGCGCGAGGCGATCGGTGTCGTCGCGCGGGAACGGGATCAGATCGAGCTGTACATCGGCCGGATCGTCGCCAAGTTCGACGACATCCACCGTGAATTTTGGCGAGGGCCGGCATCGGACGCCTTCGACGAACACATGCAGAGCGTCCACCATCTGAAGACGTCGGTGTTCGAGGTGTTGTCGGAGACCGTGCACCGGATGCAGGTCTCCTACAACCTCTACGTCGAGGCCGAGCGGGTGAGCCACGACAACCTGACCCCCGTCCCGGTGGACAAGTCCCCGTACGCGTAGGTCAGCCCGGGCAGGTCATGACGGCCTCCATGACCTGCGGAACGACCTCGGGATTGCCGCTCAGCAGGGGGCTCAGCCGATGGAGCTCGGTGACCCATTCGGCCCGGATGCCGCCCTCAGTGGGTAGCTTCGGCCCGAGCTGATGAATCCGAGCGGTCACCTGTGCTGCGTCGGCCGTGCCGGCGATCAGGTCGCTGAGTGACTGGGTGATCTGCTGGCTGACGACGTCGTCGAGGCCTTTGCCGGCGAGCGCGGCGAGCTGCGGCAACAGTGCGGGCACCTGCGCCGGGGCCGCCGTGAGCAGGGGGCCGAGGATCGCGCCGGGCCTGCGCCGGTCGCCGAGGTAGTCGAGGGTGGCGTCGAGGCGCCCGGCATCCGCCAGGTTCAGGACGGCCTGGTGCCCCTCGAACATCGGTACCCGGGCGCTGATCTCCGCCACCTGGCCCAGGCCGGTGCGCAGATCCGCCCCGAGCCGCCCGACGGTGGCGCGCACCGTCTCGGGCTCGGTCAGCGAGGTGGTGAGGAAGGTGCCGACCGCCAGGCTGGGACGCGGGAACGGCGGCCGGCGATGGACGCCGCCGCCGTCACGGATCAGGTCGGCGCTCAGCTCGTCCCGGACCGCGACGGGCTGCTCCTTGCCCGGCTCGCGCATCGCCCACGGTGGGGGTCCGAGGTTGACGAGCGAGCCGCCTGTGGTCAGCCCCGGCGTCTGGTGGAGCACGGCGGCGTTGCGCTCCGTCAGCTTCCCGAGCAGGCCGGCGATGTCGCCGAGCGTCACGACCAGCGGCACCTCACCGGCCCATCCGTACACCTCGAGCCGCTCGTCGAGCCGGGTCAGCACCTTCTCGGTCACCGCGGCGCCGGGCCGTTCCACCCCGGCGACGATCATCGGCTGGTCGAGCTCCTGCGCCAGCTCGGCGAGCATCGCCAGATGACGGTCGATCCCCGTACGCGGTCCTACGACCTCGACGCTGAAAGCGCCGCCGTCGGCGGTGCGCCATTGGAAGAGCTCCTGCTCGTCCGGCCGTACGCCGTAGAGGATTTCTTGCAGCTTCGCCGGGGAGATGTCGGCGGGCAGTTCGGCGTAGTGGATGGCGGCCGGCTCCAGCGGCAGCAGTCCGGGCGCGGCGGCGGCCACGTCGATGACGGCGAGGTTGCCGGTGTCCGCGTGCCGGACCAACTGGAACGGCCGATCCGCGACGACCAGCGCCTGCCCACCGGCGGGGAGCTCGCGCAGCGCGTACGCGAGAAAGGCATATCCGTCCGCCACGGCAGGCGTCGTCCCGGTCGCCGCGAAGGCGTCGCCCACCGGTGACGCCTGCGCCTCCCCGGAACCGGGCAGGACATCGCCGAACAGGTGCCCGACCTGAGCGGGCGGCATGCCGAGCTGGACCCCGTCGGGAGAGAGGACCAGACGGTGTGACTTGTTGCGCAGCAGGTGTGCGAGCGCGGCGCGCGTGGATCTCGGCAGCACCTGGACCCACTCGCCGGCGCCGGGCGCGACCTGGGTGCCCGCCGCGTCGAGGTCCAGCACCCGGTGCTCGGCAAGGGGCAGGTCACCGCCCGCCGTGGTGTCCAGGGCACGAACCGGGAACCGCACCGGCAGTCCGAGCCGGTCGGCCCACTCGCCCAGCTCCTCCAGGCTCTGGTCGCCGACGGACTCGGGCGGCAGCACGACTACCGACCGGTCCAGCGATTGGACCGGATAGCGGTCGAGGTAGAGCCGTAGCCGCTCCGACGTCAGGATGCGGTCGGTCAGCGGGACCAGCGTGGTCAGCCCCGGCGCGGCGACACGCGGACGGCTGACAGCCTTCTCGATGCTCGCCGGGGACATCCCTTGGCCGTCGAGGTACAGATCACCGTCGCCCATGATGATGCCGTTGGCGCACAGCGGCTGCCGGTCGCTGGGAAACCACATCGGAAGGTTGTGCTTCACGGTCGCTCCAAGGTTCAGCAGTTCGAGAAGGTCTCGGTCAGGACCCGGAGGTTGTCGAGGTAGGGGCCGGCCTGTCCGGCCTCGAACACCCCGGGCAGACCCCGTTCCTGCAGCAGGTCACGTCCGCGGGCGAGCCGCAGCACGTTCATCCAGCGCTCGTTCGGCGTGACCACGCAGTTCTCGACCAGGTGCAGCGCCTTGGCGTAGGTATCGTTCTCCAGAGGCTGAGCTGCCTCCTCCGGCGTGAGCGAGAGCATCATCCCGACACCTTCGACGACCCGGGCGTAGGTGAGTGCCGCGTCCAGCCCTGGTGTAGTCGTCCCGTCGGGGGTCAGCACGCCGCGGGCCAGCTTGGCCGCCTGCGTCCCGGTGATCTTGCCCTGGAAGAGCAGGCTGAGCAGTTGATCGTTCCAGGCCCGCCGCTGCGCGAGCGTGTCCTTCGGCTCCAGGTAGCGGACGGCGACAAGCGGCGACAGGGGTCCGTCCGGGGCGACGCGTTCCAGCCCGCTCACCTCGTCATGAACGCCCGGGTCGAGCGGTCCGAAGGCAGTGCCGAGACCGCCGGCCTGCCGGGCCAGGTCGAGCACCACCTCGTACGCGTGCAGCTCCCGGTTGTCCGGATAGGTGCCCAACCGCTCCGCCAGCACCGCGGTGGCGTCCGCCCCAAGCAGCTCGCTCAGATGCCCGGCGAGGTATTCGCCCGTCTCTGCCCAGCGGGGGGTGTCCAGCCAGCCGTCGACCAGCTCCACGGCCGGCGTCCGGTCGGTCACGTGCACGCCCGGGCTCGTGAAGTGCTCGGGCCCGAGGTCCGTCGCCTCCGCCCGTACACGCCCGTCGGAACCGGTCACCCGCCAGGTCTGGCTCATCCCGGAAGGCGTACGGGTCACGGCGATCACACCCGAGCGCGACAGCGTCTCGGTCAGAGCCTCCGTCAGCTCGGTCGCGACCACCCGCGGCTCACGCCCGCCGGACCGATACCGGCGCACGAGCGAGCCGAGCGCGGTCAGCTCACGACTGTCCGGTGCCACGGCACCGACCACCAGAACGGGCCAGGAGCCCGCCGAGGGATTCGCCGAGAGCTGCGTGATCCGGTCGAGCAGGGAAGGATCGGGAGTACCGATAATCGTGAGGTGAGCTCGCCGCCCGGTCTCCAGCCCGGTCTTGAGATCGCTGTCGGCCGCCCGTTCCGCGGCGTGCTCGTTGATCCGGAGCTGGTGCGCCTCGTCCGATCCGCCGGGGTGAGCGGGCGGCGCCGACCAGCGGGCGACCAGCGCTTCCACTTCGGGTACCTCGGCCGCCGCACCGAGGACCAGCCTGATTTCCTCGTGTACCTGATCGATGGACAGCAGCACATCGTGCAATTCCGCACGGAGAGTCTCCGGCCCGGCGGAGGGGTCGAGGGCGAGCAGCGCATGGTTCAGGTTCGCGAAGAGGATCTGCGCATCGCTGCCGGCCGGCAACTCTGCTCGCACCCGTGCGCCGTATCCCTCGGCATGGTCGTGCCGGATCCCGTCCAGGATCGCCCGCAGCTGCGCTACGCTCCGATGCGCGAGGAGCTTCTCGTGATTCGGACCGTCCGTCTGCGGCAATCGCACCATGTGGACCTGGACATCGGTCACCGGATCCGGCCCGTCCGTGACGGCCAGGGTCAGCGCGGCGGCTTGCTGCGGGGTCAGCGCGCCCGTCGGCCGCAGCGGGGCCGGTCGTCCGCCCGACGTCAGATACCGGAAAGCCACCGTCAGCGCGGGACTGTTTTGACGGGCCAGGTCGAGCAGCACCTCGTACGCCCGCAACTCCCGGTTGAAGGGGTCCTCGCTCAGCAGATCCGTCATGCTGCGGGCGACGTACCGGCTGAGTCTGTCTTCCAAACCTGCCGAGAGGTACCGCTGCGCTTCCCGCCACGAGGGAGTCGAGAGCCAGCCGTCCAGCCAGGCACGCCCGGCGTCGTTTCGCCGGTCATTGGCCGCCCGGGCAGGCGGTGGAGGAATCTCGTCGAAGTGCCGCACGGTGAGGAGCGCATCCTGGTGCAGCCGAGCGCCGGACGGCCCGAAAGTCACCCACACAGATGCCGGTTTGGCGGCGGTCCTGACGACCGACGGGGTCCGCGTCCTGGTGAGCAGCTCGATCAAGTCCTTGGACGCGTCGGTGGCGACTACGACGGGTATGTGATCGAGGGCGTGGTAGCGGTGGATCAGGGAACCCAGCGTGGTCAGCTCGTCGTGGTGCCGATCCCGCCCGGCCCCCTCGATCACCAGCACCGGGCGGCCGCGGCCGGCGGTACCAGCCGATGCACGGATCAGGGTCCCGAGCAGTTGGGTCCCACCGGTCCACGCCGCGCGGTCACCGGCGACGACCAGGTGCTGCCACCGCCACACCTGCCGACCGGCTTTGAGTGCCTCCGGCCCGATCGGTGGCAGCGGCGGACCGTAGCCGGCATACCCGCCCTCGATCGAATGCACGTACAACTCGCTCGCCTCGGCGGGGCCTGCGGCCAGCTCCGTACTTCCGCTGCGGAAAACCGTCATCAGGCGTACGCCGAGTGTGTGCGCCAGGACTTCCTTGATCTCCCGGTGCCGGAGCCTCCCGGCCAGGACGGGGTCGCGCAGTATCTCGGCGTACACCTGCTCGTGACTCAGCTGTCCGCCCGCATCGGCTGCGGCCACGTGCCGGTGCACCAGTTTCTCCCCCGGTAGACCGGGGTTCACGTCGTAGTAGGCCGTGATGTATCGCCTGACCCATGCGGCGTCAAGGGTGAGTCCGGCATCGGCCTGTCTGGTCCGGACGATCGTGAGCAGTGTGCGTCGGTGGTCCGCCGGGATGGCGTCCATCGCCAGCTCGTGGGCATCCATCATCGAGATCGGGGGCAGCGTCACCGTACCGGAGTCGAGCACGTCGGCGGCATGGGCGAGGAGGGCAGCGGGGCCGGTGACGCCGTCCGGCAGCGGCACGCCCTGCCGGACGGCGGACGACGTCACCGCCGTGACCAGGCTTGTATCGGCTGGCGAGGGGTCCTGTTGCCAGCCGGCGAGCCGTTCGAGGCCGTCGTCCGGGGTGGCGTCGCCCCGGACGTAGATCGCGTCGACGACTCCGGGCCGGCGGCCGGCGGCGACGGCCAGCATGGCGAGCGTCCGAGTCTCGCCGTCACCGAACGCCTCGAGCGCCGCCGGGGCGGGCGTCGGCAGCACCGTCCGCGCCAGTACTTCCCCGCCGTCATCGCTTGCACCGGCCAATACTTGCCATCCGAGCATGTGCAGGGCGCGATCGCGGTCGCCCCCGCTCATCCCGGCGGCGACGATCAGGGCCTGCGCCTCGACCGGCCGTAACTGCCCGAAGCCCCGGATCTCGGTTCTGCCCCACTCCCCGCTCAGGCGGACGTCCTCGAAGGCCACGTCGATGTCTTCGAGCGCTCGCAGCAGCGGGGCGAGCAGGGTCCAGTCGGTGGTCGTCTCGGTGAGCAGCATCGAGGCGTGCCGGCCCAGGACCCGGTCCCCCAGCACCGATTCGATGAGCTCGACGCCATCGGTAATGGTGATCCGCACGACGGACGATTCCGGGAGTTGGACCGGCTGCAACGGTGGTTCCAGCCGTCCCGCGGCCACGACCCTTTCCACGAAGGCGGTAAGTTCCGTCAGCGCCGCGGCGGGATCCGTCGCGGCGCGCACGATCGCATCGATCCGCTCCTGGTAGATGTCGCCGGACGCCGCCGCACGCAGAGCATCGACGTGGTTCCGGCTCGAGGGCGTGGCGAGGTCAGTGAGATCCAGGGTCTTGTTGCGCTCACCGAGCTTGTCGTCCAGCCACATGATCTCCGACTCGGCGATACCGAAGCCGGTCAGCAGCATGTCGCTCCAGTCCCGATACCCGGTGGCGAGCCGGGCCGGGGTCAGGACAGCCACCACCGCGGGCGGCACGGTCCTGGCGTATGCGGCCACCGCCGCCGGGTCCGCCGGCCCGGCCAGCGCGGCCGCCTCCAACAGGTCATACGGTGCCACATCGGCTCTTCTCGCCCGGGTGACCAGGTCGTGGGGCAACGCCTGAAGAGCCCGGGAGACTGTCAGCAGCTCCGCCGGCAGCGACCGGCCTCCCCGTGCCTGCGGCAGTTCCGGCACGAGGTACTGCGGGTCTTGCTCCGCCAGCGTGCGCAGCACTCGCTCCGCACCTTCCACCGCCAGCTGCCGGTCATCCCCGGCGTTGAGCTGCTCCGCGACAAGTGGCCACACCTTTCCCCGCGGATCACGCTCACCAGCGTCACGCCTGCCGATGTCGAGGGGGTCGATCCTCATCCGCACCGCCAGCAGGAACAGACGGGCGGGGTCGTGAACGCCGTGCTCGGCTGCGAGCTTGGACAGCTCGGTCGGTACCTGACCGATCCGCTGTACGTAACCGGTGAGCCGATCGACACTCGAGTCCAGTTCGGCTGCCAAGGTCCATAGACTGCGGCTGTCCCAGCCTTCCTCGGGGTGGTGCGTCCCTATGTCCTCGAGGACAGCGGTCACCACCCGTGTCCATTCCCGCTCGTCGAACCAGTGCTCGTTGCCGAGTTCGCCGAACTGTGCCTCGTCGAGGCCGAGCCGGTCGGCCCGCCACCGCCGGGCTTGCCGCGTCAGGTCGAGACTGAGCGGGGTAGTCACGGCGAGATCGTGGTCGAGCAGGAAGGCTGCCTGCTGACTCCGGCCGCCCGGGATGAGCTCGTCAAGGCGGGCCAGCCGCCGGTTCATGTGCTCTGCCAGCCGATCCGGGGACTCTAGAAAGGCTCGCTGACCTTCCTCCGGGCTGGTCCCCGAATTGCGCAGCAGCCGCAGTACATAGCGGAGAGGGATAGTTGTCTGGTCGGCGGCCGCGAGAGCGAGTCGCAGTTCCTTCTGCCGGTCGGTGTCGTCCTTCGCGGCGGTGATGTCACCGTCCAGCCCGATCAGCATGCCGGGTTGTTGCGCCAGCCTGGGGAGCAGACGGCTCGCGGGTAGATCGAGCACCTGGGCAGCTGCCAGGACGCGGGCCGGGTCCAGCTCGGGAATCGTGGTGAGGTATCGCCGCAGCTCGTCGGTCGTCGTGCCGAGCAC